>JBBDSW010000185.1:10833-17376 GCA_040904745.1 Nitriliruptoraceae bacterium | reverse complement strand
AACCGCCGTTACCGCCTTGAGAGGGCGGCGTCCTGGGCCGCTAGACGACGGGGGCCCGTGGTTGTGCCGGGCGCGGACGCCCGGCAGCGAACCGGAGACTAACCGAGGTCAGCTCCGGGGTCGAACCGCGGGAACCGCGGTCAGACCAGCTCGGGGGGAAGGACTCGAACCCTCAATAACTGGACCAGAACCAGTCGTGTTACCGATTACACCACCCCCGAAAGGTGGGTTCGCGCAGCCGGCAGATCATCGATCCTCTCGGATCTCCGCCCCGCCGCCGTGTGCGGCTGCGGAGGGTACGCAGGTGGGGGGCGGGGCGCAAAGGGACGGAGCCGGTGCCCGGCGCTCGCGCACACCGGACCGTCCCGCTCAGCCGTCCCCGCGGGCGGCCCGCGCCACCGGGATGGCGGCCTCGATCCGCTCCAGCGACCGGGCACGGCCCAGGAGCTCCAGGGACTCGAACAGCGGCGGGCTGACCGATGAACCGGTGACGGCGACCCGGATCGGCTGCGCCACCTTGCCGAACCCGATACCGAGCTCCTCGGGGAGCGCGCGCAGTGCCTCCTCGATCGCCGCGACGTTCCACGGACAGTGGTGCAGTGTCTCGTGCGCGGCCTCCAGCGCCTCGACCGCCCCCGCCTTGACGAACACCTTGTCCACGCTGGCCTGGTCGAGTTCCACCTGCGCGCTCAGGAACGGCGGCGCGTAGGTCCAGACCTCGTCGAGGCGCTGCATGCGTTCCTGGATCAGTGGCACCAGCCCCGTGATCGTCGCCAGCTGTTCCGAGCTGACCGGCGGGTGCAGCAGGTGCTCCTCGAGTTCGGTCCCGTCCAGGAACGGCACGAGCCGCCGGGCCAGATCCCCGGGATCGAGCTCCCGGATCCGCTCCCCGTTGAAGGCGGTCAGCTTGTCCACGTCGAACGCGGCCGGCGACCGGCCGACCGCGCGCAGGTCGAACTCGGCGATCATCTCCTCGTCGGTGAGCCGCTCGCGACCGTCCGCCGGCGCCCAGCCGAGCAGCGCCAGGTAGTTGCGCAGCGTCTCGGGGAGGAAGCCCTGCCGGCGGAACTCCTGGATCGCGACCGAGCCGTGCCGCTTGGAGAGCTTCTTGCGGTCCATGCCGACCACCATCGGTAGGTGCGCGAACGCCTGGACCGGACCGAAGGAGGGATCCCTGGCAGGCAGGCCCACCTCGGACAGCGCGTCGTCCAGCAGCCCGTCGGCCAGGAGCAGTTCATGCAGCAGGACCTGCCGCGGGGTGACCGAGAGCAGGTCCTCGCCGCGACAGATCAGGTCGATCCCCTGGGCGAGATCGTCGACCGAGTTGGCCAACGGATAGGTCGCCGAAGCGTCGGAACGTTCGATGACCGGGTCGGAGATCGCGCTCCAGTCGAACCGGACGACACCACGGACGAGATCGGTGACGACGACCTCGCCGTCCTCGGGGGTACGCAGGCGCAGGCTCGCCGGACGCCCCTCGGCAGCGAGTCGTTCGAACTCCTCGGCCGGGTGCTCGAAGGTGGACGCCTTGACCACCGGCGGCCCCTCGCCACTCCCGGTGCGCTGCTCGGCACGCCACTGGTCGAGTTCCTCGGAGGTGCGGTGATCGCGGTAGGTGTGCCCGGCTGCCTCCAACCGCCGGGCCACGGCCCCGTACAACGCTCGCCGCTCGGACTGTCGGTACGGGCCGTAGTCACCCCGGGTGGTGATCGACCCATCGGCCTCGAGCTGCGGGCCTTCGTCCCAGTCGAGCCCGATCCACTTGAGCGCATCGATCATCGAGCGCATCGAGTCCTCGGTGGCCCGCGTCGCATCGGTGTCCTCGATCCGGAAGACGAAGGTCCCCCCGTGATGGCGGGCATGCAGCCAGTTGTACAGCGCCGCGCGCACGCTGCCGACGTGCAGCCAGCCGGAGGGTGCAGGACAGAAGCGCACACGCGGTGCGGTGGGTGCAGGAGTGCTCACGTCGTTCCTCTTGGGGGTGTCACCGGGAAGGTATGGCTGGGCAGGATCAGAGGATCGGGGCGGGTCGGTACGCCGCAGCCTCCGGGTGGAGCGCCGCGAGTTCCCCGACGGTCCTCACGAACCGGTCGACCTGTGCCGACGCCAGCCCAGTGAAGGCCAGCCGGTCATCGAACAGCGCCTCCAACTCCTCTGCCGCCAGGGGCAGGCGGTCATCCTCCGCGAGGCGATCGAGGAGGTCGTTGTCCGCTCGGCCAGACTCACGCATCTCGAGAGCGACGGCGACGGCGTGTTCCCGGATGACCTCGTGGGCCAGTTCCCGTCCGGTCCCCGCCCGGACCGCAGCCACCAGCACCTTCGAGGTACCGAGGAACGGCAGGTAGCGGGCGAGCTCGCGCTCGATCACGGCCGGGTAGGCGCCGAACTCCGCGAGCACCGTCAGGAACGTCTCGAAGAGCCCGTCGGCAGCGAGGAAGGCATCGGGCAACGCGACGCGCCTGACGACCGAGCAGGAGACATCCCCTTCGTTCCACTGATCGCCGGCGATGCCAGCGACCATGGTCAGGTGACCACCCAGGACGTGGCGCAGACCGACGATGCGCTCGCAGGAGCGGGAGTTCATCTTGTGTGGCATGGCGGACGAACCGACCTGCCCGGCTTGGAACCCCTCGGTCGCCAGCTCCTGACCGGCCATGAGACGGATCGTGGTCGCGAGGCTGGAGGGCCCACCGGCGGCCTGGACCAACGCCGAGACCACATCGAGGTCGAGCGAGCGGGGATAGACCTGCCCGACGCTGTCGAGGCGGGCAGCGAACCCGAGGTGCCCGGCGATGTGGGCCTCGAGTCGCTCGACCGCGGACGCGTCACCGAGCAGATCGAGGAGGTCCTGTTGGGTGCCGACCGGTCCCTTCAGGCCGCGAAGTGGATACCGGACCAACAGGTCCTCGACCCGCCGGAACGCCTGCAGCAGTTCCTCGCCGGCGCTCGCGAAGCGCTTGCCAAGCGTCGTGGCCTGGGCCGGGACGTTGTGTGTCCGGCCGGCGATCGCGACGGTGGCGTGGTCCGCAGCACGCTCGGCGAGCAGCGCGAGCGCGGCGACCAGGCGGTCACGGACGACCTCCAGGGAACGCCGGATCTGGAGCTGTTCGACGTTCTCGGTCAGGTCGCGGGAGGTCATCGCCTTGTGGACGTGTTCGTGCCCGGCCAAGGCGCAGAACTCGTCGATCCGTGCCTTGACGTCGTGGCGGGTGACACGCTCACGCGCCGCGATCGATGCGAGGTCGACCTGGTGGACGACGGCCTCGTAGTCCTCGATGACCCCGTCGGGCACCTCGACACCGAGCTCGCGCTGCGCCCGCAGCACGGCGACCCAGAGCTCACGCTCGAGTACGACCTTGCCGGCAGGAGACCACAGGGCGGCCATCTGCTCGCTCGCATATCGCCCGGCGAGCACGTTCGGGAGGTCTGCCACCTCGACTCCTCGGATCCGTCATCCGACCGGCACCGTAGCCGCCGCTCCTCCGCCGCCAGCGGCCACGGCCGGTCAGCCGCTGCCGTTGACCCGCGCTGCCGGTGCGCCTCGGTCCACGACGGGGTTCTCCAGCACGCCGACGCCGGCCACGTCGACCGCCACCCGTTGCCCTGCGACCAGCGGACCGACACCGGCCGGCGTCCCCGTCAGGATGACGTCCCCGGGGAGCAGCGTCATCACCTCGGAGATCGTGCTGACCAGTGTGGGGATGTCGAAGATCAGCGCGCTCGTGCTGGAGCGCTGGCGGTCCTCTCCGTCCACGCGGCAGCCAACCTCGATGTCCCCCAGCTCGACGTCGGTCGCGATGGCCGGGCCGAGGGGACAGAACGAGTCGAACCCCTTGGCCCGGAACCACTGGGACTCCTGCTCCTGGAGGTCGCGTGCCGTCACGTCGTTCGCCGCGGTGACCCCGAAGATCCCCGCCCGCGCCTCGTCCGGCGTGACCCGCTGCAAGAGCGCGCCGATCACCACGGCGACCTCGGCCTCGTGGTCGACACGGGTGCTCTGCTCACTCGGTAGCCGGATCGCCTCACCAGGCCCGATCACCGACGAGGAGGGCTTCAGGAACAGCAGTGGTTCGGTCGGCAGCTCCGTCCCCATCTCTGCCACATGGTCGCGGTAGTTGCGGCCGACGCCCACGATCTTCGAGGGGATGACCGGAGCGAGCAGGTTCAGCCCCGCGATCTGGACGCGTTCGCCGGTGGGCTGGTGCCGGGCGAACGGGTGCGGGTCGATGACGGCGACCTCGGCGTCCTCGACCCGCCCGTAGCGGGGCATGCCGTCGTGGAGGAACCGGACGTAGCGAGCCACGTCACTGCCCCCAACCGACGCGAAGGATCGCGTGCGTGTAGGCGTCGGAGAGCGCCAGCCAGGACGCCTCGACCACGTTCGGGTGCACCCCGACCGTGTCCCACACCCCGGCGCCGTCGGTCGAGCTCACCAGGACGCGTGTGGTCGCGTCCGTCCCGGAGGTGGCCTCCAGGATGCGGACCTTGTAGTCGCTCAGGTGCACCCGGTCGAGCTGCTCCCAGGTACCGTTCACGGCGTTGCGGAACGCATGATCGAGCGCGTCCACCGGTCCGTTGCCTTCACCGGCGCCGAGCTTGCGCTCCCCGGCCACCTCGACGGCGATGATCGCTTCGGCCGGACCGTCACCCGGCACCGCGCCCCCGTCCCCACCCGAGACGTTCACCCGGTAGTGCAGGGAGCGGAACGGCTCCTCGTGCTCGGGGAGGAGTCCGATGGCGCGCCGCAGCAGCAGCTCGAAGGACGCATCCGCGGCCTCGTAGGTCCACCCGCGGACACCACGGGTCTTGACCTCCTCGAGCACCGCGCGAGCCTGTGCGTCGTCGATGGGAAGCCCCAGCTCCTCGGCCTTCAGCTTGATGTTGGCACGGCCCGCGAGCTCGCTGACGACCAGCCGCTGCCGGTTACCCACCTCGTCGGGAGGGATGTGGTTGTACATGTCCGGGGCCTTGGCCAGCGCCGAGGCGTGAAGGCCCGCCTTGTGGCTGAACGCGGTGTGCCCGACGTAGGGGGCGATCGACGGCGTCGACTGGTTGCAGAGCTCGGCGACCGCATGGCTGATCTCGGTCAGCCGCTCCATCTGGTCGGGCTCGACGAGCGGCACCTTGCGCTTCAACTGGAGGTCGCCGAGGATCGTGAAGATGTTGGCGTTCCCGCACCGCTCCCCCAGGCCGTTCGCCGTCCCCTGCACGTGCACGGCACCCGCCTCGATGCCGAGCAGCGAGTTGGCGACCGCGCAGCCACCGTCGTCGTGGAAGTGGAGGCCGACGTCGGCGGAGAGCTCACCCACGAACCCATGGACGATCTCGGTGACGTCCCAGGGCATCGCGCCACCGTTGGTGTCGCACAGCACCACGCACTCGGCGCCTGCCTCCGCGGCGGTCAGCACGACCTCGCGGGCGTAGGCCTGATCGCGGGCGAACCCGTCGAAGAAGTGCTCGGCGTCGAAGAACACGCGCTTGCCGAGGGCCTTCAGGTAGGCGATCGAGTCCGCCACCATGGCCAGGTTCTCCGCGCGCGGCACCCCGAGCGCCTCGTCGACGTGGTAACCCCAGGACTTGCCGACCAGGCAGATCGCCTCCGTCCGCGCGTCCACGAGCGCCTGGAGGAGCGGGTCGTCCTCGGCTCGGTTCTTGGCGCTGCGGGTCATCCCGAACGCGACCAGGGTCGCGTTGTCGAGCTTCAGCTCACCGTCGGCCGCACGGGAGAAGAACTCGGTGTCCTTCGGGTTCGCGCCGGGCCAGCCTCCCTCGATGTAGGACACGCCGAGCTCGTCCATGTGCCGCGCGACGCGCAACTTGTCCTCCACGGACAGCGTCACACCCTCGCGCTGCGTGCCGTCGCGGAGCGTGGTGTCGTAGAGGTCCAACCCGGATCGGGGGGCAGGCAACGGTGCGTCGCCGCCGGTGGCGGTGCTCACGATCTCTTCCTCTCCTCAGGTCTCGCACGGGGCGGGCTGAGCGAGCCGGGAGGGAGAGGCCGGGCGGTGGGGACTGCCGGGCCGCTCCCGCAGCCCGGCGCGCCGGCTACGGGAGCGATCCGATGATGATGCTGATGGCGGTACGCGCACGCGAGCAGACGGACCGGTGCCCGTCGTGCCGCTCGCTGGTGCTGCCTACCGTCATCGTTCGCTCCCGCATCAGGGGAGGAAACTACCGCGCCGCCCACCTCGCTGTCGAACGCTCAGTCATCGTCGAGACGGAACCCCACCTGGATCGTCACCTGGGTGTGCTGCGCTTCGCCGTCCTGGATCCACCCACGGATCTCCTTGACCTCGAACCAGTCGAGGTTGCGCATCGTCTCACCGGCCTTGCTGATGGCGCGGCGGATCGCATCGTCCACCCCGTCTCGGCTGGAACCGACCAACTCGATCTTCTTGTACACGTTCGCCACCTCGTCCACCTCCTGGGTCCTCGCTCCACCTCGCGCTGCCCTGGCCCCGGCTGGGACCCGAAGCAGGTACGCGCACTGACGCTCGTCCCGCACGGTAGCGACGCGTCGGCTCTGGGGCGGTGGCTGGTGGG
>JBBDSW010000185.1:0-10733 GCA_040904745.1 Nitriliruptoraceae bacterium | reverse complement strand
TGACGCTCGTCCCGCACGGTAGCGACGCGTCGGCTCTGGGGCGGTGGCTGGTGGGGGTCGCTGCGGTCGCTGCGGTGGCTGCGGTGGCTGGTGGGTCGCTGCGGTCGCTGCGGTGGCTGCGGTGGCTGGTGGGTCGCTGCGGCGCCCGTCAACGCCCCGACGGTGCCCGAAGTTCCCGCTACGCGGGTTCGACGGGCACGTTCACCCCTGGCACTCCCCGGAGTTCCCACTACGCGGGTTCGAGGGAGACCGATGGGACGATCGCCGGCATCACGCCCAACCGGTCACCAGCGCTAGAACATCATGGTGGTCCAGGGTGCGCGCTCCACCGCGACCAACCGGTCCAGTGCTGCGGCAGCACCGGGTCGCGCCTCACTGATCCGGCGTCCTGCGACGAGTGACGTCGCGCGGACACCGCCGAACACGATGCCGGACAACGCGTCGATGGGCAGGGTGACGTCGGGCGCACGCGAGGTCGGCTCGCACCGGGCACCGGACGGGTCCACCTCCAGCAGCCACCGGCCACCGGCGGGGCCAACCGGGTCGAGGACGGCGATCACCGCCGCACCGGTCGTGCCGTAGCTCCGGTCGGTGAACAGACGTGCGACATCCAGGATGCGGACGTAGAGCGGCGGCCCCTCGAAGGTGCCGAGTGCGAGCGGGTCGGTGAGCAGATGCGCGATGGCATCGTCCGGAGGGCGGATCCAGGACTCGATCTGGGCGGTGAGGTCGATGTCGAGCACGTGCTGCCACAAGGCCGACTCGGCTTCGGGGTCCGTGGCCACGAGTTCCCCGAGCAGTACGGTGCCGGCCGGCCGGTGGGCGTCGTCTCGGGCCCGTACGCGGTAGCGGGCGTAGCCGCGACCAGGGACCTCGACCAGCCGCCTGGCGGTGGCGCCGTCACGCCATCCCGGCGGATCCTCGAGGAGGCCGAGATGCCACATCCCCGGGGTGTAGCCCACGCTGCCGCCACGTTGCTGGCGCAGCGCCTCGTGGATGGCCGGCCAGGACGAGCGCGCGGCCTCGGGCGAGGTCTCCTCCACCAGGCGGACGTCCACCGGATCGCGGAAGCGGAGCCGCAGCCGATCGGCGCGGTAGGCCAGGTGGGGTGCGGCGATCCCGAAGCCGTAACGGGCGTAGATCGCCGACTCCGAGGCGTACAACGCCGCCACAGGTTCGCCGCGCGCACGGGCCTCCGACAGCGATCCCGCCATCAGCGTCGTCAGGAGTCCTCGGCGACGCATCGCTTGAGCGACGCCCACCGCCGTGATCCCCGCCACGGGCACCCGCGCACCTCCGGGCAGGCTCAGGTCCGTCTCGATCACCCCGAGGTTGGCGACGATGCGATCTTGATGCCGGATCCACCATGCCCGGTAGCCCTGCTCGAACGCGCGCAGGTACGGGCGCGCATCCTCCACCTCCTCGCTCTCGTGGAAGTGCCGCCCGACCGCACGGGCGTAGTCCAGGAGCCGGTCCTCGGGTACCCGCTCGGCTTGGGGTTGCTGTTCGCCCACCACGGCCTCCTCGTCGGCGCCTGGCCACCCGATCGATGGCTAGAACATGCCCTCGTGCCAGGGCGCCAACGGGGTCGCCAGCATCTGGTCGAGACGACCCGCCGCACCAGGGGTGACCTCGACCACCCGCCCGGCAGCCGCCAGTTGGGTCGTCCGCACGCCGCCGAGGTAGACGGTGCTGAGGCTGCTCACGTCCAGGCGAAGATCAGGCCTCTCGCCGGTTCGGGTGCAGCTCGCCTCCCCGTCGGCCACGTGGAGCTGCCAGCAGCCATCCTGCTCGGGGATCTGCGCGTCCGCCACCTCGAGGACGATCGTCCCGTCGGTGGCGTAGCCGCGCTCGGCGAGCGCGCCGGCCACATCCAGCACGCGCACCTGCAACGCCCAGTCGAAGAGCGCGCGTGTCCGAACCGTGTCGCGGACCATGGCCAGGGCGGGATCGTCGGGTGGCCGGTGACCGGCCACCGTCGTCGCGGCCAGATCCACGTCGGTCACGAACCGCCACAGAGCCGCAGCCGCCTCCGGATCGAGCGCGTGGAGCTCCGACACCTCGACCGTGCCGGTCGGAGCCCCGGCGGTCCACTCCGGCTTCAACCGGTACAGGGCGTACCCCCGGCCCGGCACGAGCGCGTGCTGCCGCGGTCCCGTGGTCGAGGAGCTGTTCTGCTCCTCGTCGAGGATGGAGTCCCAGAAGCCCTCCGAGCGCGCCAGCATCCCAGGACGCGTGGTGGCGACCGACGCGCGGATCGGCGGGAACGACCGGCGGGCGGTGGCGCGGTCGACGAGCTCGACCAGACCGGGTGCGGCCGGTATCTGCAGTCCTGCGTGGTCCCGCTCGAAGGTCAGCTCGAGCGTCGGGATCGCCGGGCCGAAGCCGTAGCGCCCGTAGATCGGGGCCTCGGAGGCCCACAATGCGGCGAGCGGCTCACCGCGCTCGCGGGCCTGCTCGAACAGGAGCCCCATGAGCCGGGTGAGGAGCCCCTGACGGCGATGGTCGGTCCGCACGGAGACCATCGACACGCCCGCACAGCCGGTCTGGCCACCGCCTGGAAGCGACATCCGGAAGCTGAAGGCCCCGGCGGTCGCCACCACCTCGCCGTGCTGGTCCACCCCGACGAACGCACGGTCCGTCTCGAGCCTGAGGCGCGCGCGGGCCATCCCCTGCTCGTCCGGCTGCCCGCCGAAGACCGCACGGAACGCCGTGACGAACCGCTCGAGCTCATCGGGATCGATGCTGCGCAGCTGGGGTGTCATGCCACGGCTCCCTGGTGGTTCCGGCTCGCCGCGACGGTGTGGCGTCGGATGAACCCGCCGACCTCGGCGATGGCGGCCTGCCCCTCCGGTAGGCCGGGGAACGCCTGGAAGACGTGCCACAACCCCGGGAAGACCCCCGCCGAGGCATCCACCCCGGCAGCGCGAGCCTTCGCCGCGAACCGCAACGCATCGTCGCGCAGGATCTCGTCTCCGCCGACGTGGAGGAGCATGGGTGGCAGTCCGCTCAGGTCCGCGTACAGCGGCGACACCTCCGGGTGGTCCAACGCCGCTTTCCCGGCGTACGACAACGCGGCGGGCCGGATCATCGCGGCCGAGAGCCACGGGTCGGCCGAGGCCATCTCGACCATGGAACGGCCCGTGCCGGCCAGGTCCAGCCACGGAGAGAGGCCGGCGTAGCAGGCAGGCAGTGACACGCCGCGATCACGCAGGCGGACCAGCAGCGCAGCCGCGAGCCCACCACCCGCCGAGTCGCCGGTCAGCGCGATCCGTTCCGGCGCCACGCCGCACTCGGAGGTGAGCCACCGCCACGTCGCCTCGGCGTCGTCGAGCGCCGCCGGGTACGGGTGCTCCGGTACCAATCGGTAGTCCGGGAGGACGACGACCGCCTCGCCGGCCCGGGCCACCGCCGCGCCGAGTCCGAGATGGGTCCGGGAGGACCCCATGACGTACGCGCCGCCGTGGAGATGCAGGACGATCCGTGAGGCCGCGGCGAGCCGACGCGCGGACCCCACGGGCTCGTCGGGGGGCGCACCCGCCACCCGCAGCGCGAGCGCCCGTCCGGCGACGGGGGCATGCCCGAGATGCGCCACCTCGACGTCTCGGCCGATCGGGACCATGGACAGCAGCCGCTCGGTCGCAGCCCGCAGCCGCAGCCCGTACTCCTCGAGTTCAGCGGGTGCGGCATCGGCCCCGGGTGATCCTCCCGCTCCGAGCTCGCGCATGGCCCGGAGTGCGACCACGAACAGCCGTCGGACGAGGCGCGTCCGCAGCGACGGTCCGCTCACTCGAACGCTCACACCGACACGACGTGGAGCCAGTCGCGGTAGGCATCCACGCGGCCGCGCACGGCGTCGAGGAACGTCGTCTGCACCGCTTCGGTGATCGGCCCACGGGACCCGATCTCGTAACCGGCGATCTCACGGACCGGTGTCAACTCGGCCGCCGTGCCCGTCAGGAACATCTCATCGGCGAGGTAGAGGTCGGACCGCACCAGGGAGGTCTCGATGACCTCGTAGCCGAGGTCCTGGGCGATCTCGATGACACTCGCACGGGTGATGCCACCGAGCGGACCGTCATGCAGCGGCGGGGTGTAGATCCGACCATCTCGGACGACGAACAGGTTCTCCCCCGTCCCTTCGGCGACGTAGCCGTCCTCGGAGAGCATGATCGCCTCGTCGTAGCCGGCTCTGAGCGCTTCGACCTTGGCGAGCGAGGAATTCAGGTACTGCCCGTTCGCCTTCCCGGCGGGCGGGATCGTGTTCTTCCCGATCCGCCGGAACGAGGAGACCATCACCCTGACACCGTTCACGAGCGAGTCCTCACCGAGGTAGCTCCCCCACTCCCAGGTCGCGATCGCGATGCGCGGCTCGCTCGGCAGTGGGTTCAGCCCGATCTCCCCGTAGCCGAGGTAGATCGTCGGGCGGACGTAGCAACCGCCGGCGTGCCCGTTGACACGGATCAGTTCCTCGACGGCCGACACGAGGTCGGCGACCTCCCACGGGCTCTCGTCGAGGGGTGGGTAGAGCCGCGCGGAGCGCAGGAGGCGTTCGAGGTGGGCCTCGAGCTGGAAGACCGCCGGACCGTCGTCGGTCGGGTAAGCCCGGATCCCTTCGAACACGCCGTAGCCGTAGTGCAGTGTCGGGGTGAGCACGTGCACGGTCGCGTCGTCCCAGTCGACGAGCGTCCCATCCATCCAGATCTTGTCAGCCTTGGGGAACGGCATGTATCCCTCCGTCTCAGGCGTCGGCGACGAGTTCGACCAGACGGTCACCGACGTCACCCGTCGAGTATCCCACGCCGTCCGGCGCGCGGCCGGCGCGCTCGACGAGCAGCGATCCGACAGCCCGCTCGATGCGGCGGGCGGCGGCTTCCTCGCCGAGGAAGTCCAACAGCTGTCCGAGGCTGAGCACGGCGGCGACCGGGTCCGCCTTGCCCGTGCCAGCGATGTCGGGGGCGGATCCGTGTACCGGCTCGAACATCGACGGTGCCGCCCTGCTCGGATCCAGGTTCCCGGAAGCAGCCAGACCGATGCCGCCCTGCACCGCCGCACCCAGGTCGGTGATGATGTCGCCGAAGAGGTTCTCGGTCACGACCACGTCGAAGCGCCCCGGGTCCTGCACGAGGTAGAGGCAGGCCGCGTCGACGTGGACGTAGTCCCGCTCGATGTCGGGGAAGTCGGCGTCGCCGATCTCCTCGAAGGTCCGCATCCACAGGTCACCGGCGTAGACGAGCACGTTGGTCTTGTGCACCAACGTGAGGCGCCCCCGGCGACGGCGGGCCTGCTCGAAGGAGAAGCGCACGACCCGCTCCACACCGTGTCGCGTGTTGATGCTCTCCTGGGTCGCCACCTCGTGCGGGGTGCCCTTGTAGAGGACCCCGCCGCTGCCGGCGTAGACCGACTCCGTGTTCTCCCTGACGACCACGAGGTCGCAGTCCGCAGGAGTGAGCCCCGCGATCGGCGACGTCACGCCTGGATAGAGCTTGACCGGCCGCAGGTTGACGTACTGGTCGAAGGCGAACCGGAGCCTCAGCAGTAGCCCCCGCTCGAGCACACCAGGCGGGACCTGCGGCATCCCGACCGCGCCGAGGTAGATCGCGTCGAAGGTCCTGAGCTCCGCGAGCGTGGCATCGGTGAGCACCTCGCTCGTCTCCAGGTAGCGACGACCGCCGAGGTCGTAGGTGACCCGCTCGGTGGTGAAGCCCTCGAGCGCCTCGAGTGCATCGAGGACCTTGGACCCTTCGGCCAGCACCTCTGGGCCGATGCCGTCGCCCCCGAGCCAAGCGATGCGGTGGTCGGCCATGGGGTGCTCCTCGGGGTCGATCGGACGCTGGGATGTCGGTCGGGAGGGTAGACGCGCGTACCCGGTGACCACGTGCCAGACCCTGTGACCGCGTGCGGCCGGTTGCTAGCGTGCGCCCACAACCGATCCCTGCAGGGGGGAAACCCGTGAGCGACACACCGCAACCACCGCGGCCCGACGGCCCCAACGGCCCGGGCGGCCCACCGTCAGGAAGCCCACCCGGCGGCCCACCACCAGGCGGCCCACCGCCAGGTGGCCCACCCCCATCCGGCCCCGGTGGACCGCCACCCGGCGGCCCCTCTGGCGCCCAGCAGCCAGGTGTCGGGCAACCCGCCGATCTGATGACCCGGTTCCTCGCGAAGCTCATCGATTGGGTGCTGCTCGGCGTCGTGCTCGGCGTCGTGTGGTTCGCCATCATCGTCGGAGTGCTCTTCAGCGCCGCGAGCACCGGCAGGGGGCTGGGGAGCTTCATCATCAACCTGCTCGGCGCCGTCGTCATCACCGGCATCGTCATCGGCTACTTCGCCTTCATGGAGTCCTCACGTGGACAGACGGTCGGCAAGATGCTGCTCAAGCTCGAGGTGCGCGGTTCCGGTGGCGGCAAGCCGACCATGGAAGAGGCCGTGAAGCGCAACGCCTACAACACGCTCTACCTGCTCAACGCGATCCCCTTCGTCGGGTGGCTGTTGAGCTCGCTCGGCCTGCTCGCCGTCAACATCTACATCGCGATCGGGATCAACAACGACGTGACGACCCGGCGCGGCTGGCACGACCAGTTCGCGGGCAACACCACCGTGTACAAGGTCGGGTGACGGCCGCAGACCGCGCCGAGGAGGTACTCGGGTAGCGCACCGATGGGGAGGGGTCTGGCCTTCACGGACCCCTCCCACACCCCTGAACGCGGCCGTTGGCAGACCGCGGTGACAGCGGTAGCTGATGCCCGACCCTTGGACCCGAACGTGTCCACTGCCTTCGTGCTCGCCGATCGCCTCACCGCAGGAGGCGATCACCCCGGGCGTCGGTATCGAACCCGCCCGTCAGCAGCAGGATGCCCTCGACGAGCGCGAGCACGGCGGTGATCATCGGCAAGATGAGCGGGATAACCAGCCAGAACAACAGGAGTGCCGCGAGCAGCGCACCGAGATAAGCGAAGCCGACGCCGACGTAGCCCAGGTAGAAGCGGTGGACCCCAAGGCCGCCCAATAGGAGCGCCAGGATGCCCGCGGCGACGGCACTCTTGCTCCCCTGCCGGCCGCTGGCTTCCGCCACCAGGAAGGTATAGCCGCCGCTGGCCGACCTGGACGACGCCTGAGGGGCCAGGGCAGCGCCGCAGCTCACGCACAAGTGGGCTTGGGGCGGCGTTGCAGCTGCACAGTGCCAGCAGCGAGCAGTGCCAGTCCAGGGCTGACAGCCGCATGTGGTGCACACGACCGCCTGCCTGGACACCTCGGCGCCACAGTGGCGGCAACGGTAGGTGCCTGGATCGGTCGGTGGCGTGCCAGCCGGTGGCGGTGGTGGTGGTGCGGCGCCCATATCGTTCCCCCTGGTGATCGGCGCCCGGCATGAACGGGCACCCTAGCGTCGTGCCCTGTCCGACCCCGCTTGCACAGGACTGAGCGACCGACGGATGATGACGCCCGCACCCGACCACGGGAATCAGCGGCTCGGCGCCGAGGACCGTACGCGACTCCGGGATGCCCTGCTCCAGGTTGCCCCGTGGCTCGCGGAGCCCGAGGTCGGGCCGCGGGCCGTGGACGCCGGTCGTTGCGAGGCCTGTGCCGAACGCCCCCGGCTCCTTCCGACCTGCGGACCGGCCGCGGCGGCGGCTCTCTGCCGCGACTGTGCGCTCGCCGCTGGTGACGACGCCTGGTGCGACGGTCACCGCGATGACGGGCGGGCGGCACGCCGGTGGGCGGCTTCCCTGCCGGATCGGTGGGCGGATCTGGTCGTCCTGTGGTGGATCTCCACGGGCGAACTCGGGGTCTCGGCTGGCCAGACGATCGGGCGCGAGGGGTTACCCACGGGACTCCTCGCCCTGCTCCCCCCGCGCTGACCCCCGATCCGGGCCGTCCAGGGGGATCCCGAGATCCGTGAGCCACACCCGGAGCGTCTCGGCATCGACGAACCGGTGCGCGGGCATCCCGACCCGCCGGGCGGCGGCGACGTTCTCCTCCCGGTCGTCGACGAATGCCACCGCAGCCACGGGTTGCCCGAGTCGGTCGAGCAGGGCGCGGTAGAACCCGAGGTCCGGCTTCCGGATACCGAGGTGATGCGATGCCAGGACGAGGTCGAGACGTCCCGCCAACGGCCCCCGGGCCAGCTCCTCGATCCACACGGGGTAGTTCGAGGCGGTCACGCGCAGCACCGTGCCCTCCAAGGCATCGAGGAGTTCACGCATCCCGGGCAGCCAGTGCGTGCCGGCCCGCCGGGTCGCGTGGAAGGCCGCGACGTCCACCTCCAGGCCCCGTTCGCGATGGCGCTGCCAGTAGGTCGCCTCGTCGATCTCCCCCCGTTCGAGGGCCGGGTAGGCCTCCGGATCACGGCGCGCGCGGATCTCCTCGATCCCGCGTCCCGTCCCCGCCTCCAGCGCCTCCCGGAAGGGATCGGACAGGAGGGTGTCCATCACGTCGAAGGCGATGATCTGGATCACGGGTTCCCTCGGACGTGTCGGGGCCAGATGGTGATCCGCGGGCCGGCTCGCGTAGCGTCGTGGCATCCGATCACCCGGAGCCACCGTGGACCACAGACAGGCCGCCGAACGTAGCGTCGACGCCGCGCGCGAGGAGCTCGTCGCGCTCTCGCACGCCATCCACGGGGATGCCGAGGTCGGCTTCGAGGAGCACACCTCGTCACGTCGCGTCGCCGAGGCGCTGGCCGGAGCCGGATTCGACGTCACGCACGGCACCGGCGGTCTGGACACGGCCATCGTGGCCGAGGCCGGGTCCGGGCCCCTCACCGTCGTGATCTGTGCGGAGTACGACGCGCTGCCCGGTATCGGCCATGCCTGCGGGCACAACATCATCGCCGCCGCGGCGGTAGGTGCGGGGCTCGCCCTCGCTCCGCTCGCCGAGGACCTCGGCATCACGGTCCGGGTGATCGGCACGCCAGCGGAGGAAGGTGGAGGAGGGAAGATCCTGCTGATGCAGGCGGGTGCGTTCGATGGCGCGAACCTCGCCATGATGGTGCACCCGTATCCTGAGGAGTCGGCGACCCTGCCGTGCCTCGCCGTCCAACACTTCAACGTCTCGTTCACCGGCGTGTCAGCGCATGCCTCGGCCTACCCGGAGCTGGGCGTGAACGCGGCCGATGCCCTCACCGTCTCGCAGGTCGCGATCGGGTTGCTGCGCCAGCACCTCCGGCCGACCGACCGGGTCCACGGGATCGTGACCGATGGCGGGGACGCACCGAACATCGTTCCGGAGCGGGCCGCAGGGCAGTGGTACGCCCGTGCCGCGACGCTCGACGAACTGGCGGAGCTGTATCCGAAGGTCCAGCGCTGCTTCGAAGCTGGCGCACTGGCCACCGGCGCGACCGTGCGCTTCGACGAGCGAGGTCCGGCCTACTCCGAGTTCGATACCGATCTGGACCTGGCCAGCATCTGGACGCGGGAAGCGTCCGCGATCGGACGGGTCCTACCCGCGGATCCGATCGAGGCACGACGTGCGGGTTCGACCGACATGGCCAACGTGTCGCTCCGGATCCCGGCGATCCATCCGATGCTGGCGCTCGAGACGGGCGGTGCCGTCAACCACCAGCCGGCGTTCACGGCCGCCTGCATCACGGCGGATGCGGATCGGGCGGTCTGTGATGGTGCCCTCGGCATGGCGCGCACGACCATCGCCGCCGCCACCGACCCGTCGTTGCGGACCCGACTCCTGGCCCGGAGCTATCGCTCGTCGGAGGACGACCACCTCCACGTGGGCTAGCGACGGCTGGGGGTACCGGCTCCGCCGACGGGGTCGCCGAGCGTCACGAGCGCCTGCTGCTCGACGCTGCGGATCGGTGAGCCGAGGAACCGACCGCCGAGGCGCAGGAAGACCTTGGGGTCCCCGGTCGTGAGGAACACTCGCTGACCGGGACGTCGGTCCCCGACGCGCGCCCAGCCGAGACGTCGCAACAGGTCGCGGACCTCGAAGGCGGTCTCGTCCGCGCTCGAGACCAGCGTCACGTCGCGACCGACCACCTCGGAGATCGGTCGCGCCAGCAGGGGGAAGTGCGTACAGCCGAGCACGAGCGTGTCGACGCGGGCGGTGAGCAGCGGCGCGAGGCGTTGGCGCACCTCGCGGGTGACCTCCGGACCGGTGGTCCGTCCGGCCTCGACGAGTTCGACGAGACCGGGGCAAGCCACGCTGGACAGGCTCACCCCCAGGTCGAGCCGCTCGGCGGTCGCCTCGTAGACCCTGCTCTCCACGGTGGCGCGGGTGGCGATCACGACGGCCCGGTTCGTCCGAGACGCGGACGCGGCCGCCCGTACCCCGGGTTCGACCACCCCGATCACCGGAACGTCCAGGGCCGCTCTGAGCGCGGGGAGAGCGGCTGCGGTCGCGCTGTTGCAGGCGACGACCAGCAGCTTGACACCACGGTCCACGAGGGCCTGCGCGACCGCCAGGCTGATCTCCTCGAGTTCCTCGAGCGCGCGTTCGCCGTAGGGGTAGCGCTTCGTGTCCCCGAGGTAGAGGAAGTCCTCTTCCGGGAGCAGATCGACCATCGCCTGGAGGACGGTCAACCCACCGAGGCCGCTGTCGAACACGCCGATCGGTCGCTCGCGCACCCACGTCCTCCTGCCGGCCCCGACCACTCCGGCCCCGAGCACTCCGGTCGCTGACCATCGGAGCGTACGACGCCGGCGCCGTGCCCTCTCCGGCCACGCGTACTAGCGTCCCCGTCCGCAGCCGGGCACCGTACTGGGACGGAGGGCAGCCGTGTC
>JBBDSW010000184.1:0-17479 GCA_040904745.1 Nitriliruptoraceae bacterium | reverse complement strand
CGGCTTCGACGGCTCCTCGATCGACGGTTTCGCGCGGGTCCAGGAAGCCGACATGCTCGTGGTGCCGGATGCCTCGACGTTCCAGGTCCTGCCGTGGCGCCCCGAGTCCCAGGGCGTGGCCCGCATGTTCTGCGACATCCTCACGCCCGACGGCCAGCCCTTCGCCGCCGATCCTCGCTACGTCCTGAAGCGCACGCTCGAGCGTGCGCAGGAGATGGGTTTCACCTTCTACATCCATCCGGAGATGGAGTTCTTCCTGTTCGCGGGCCCGGACGAGGCCAAGCCGCTCGACAACGGCTCCTACTTCGACATGACGCCGCTGGACGTCCAGCAGGACTTCCGGCGGCAGGCCATCAACATGCTCGAGCGCATGGGTATCAGCGTGGAGTTCTCGCACCACGAGGTCGCCCCCTCGCAGCACGAGATCGACCTGCGCTACGCCGACGCGCTCACGATGGCCGACAACATCATGACCTTCCGACTGGTCGTGAAGGAGACGGCCCTGCAACGCGGCATCTACGCCTCGTTCATGCCGAAGCCCATGGAGGGGGAGTGGGGCAACGCGATGCACCTCCACCTCTCCCTGTTCGAAGGCGATCAGAACGCCTTCCACGATCCCTCCGACCCCTACCTCCTCTCTCCCATCGGCCGCGCCTTCACCGCCGGGGTCCTGCGCCACGCCCGTGAGATCACCGCGGTCACCAACCAGTGGGTCAACTCCTACAAACGGCTCACCGCCCGGCTCCATGGTCCGCTGCCGTCCGGGGAAGCCCCCGTGTTCGTGACCTGGGGCCACTCCAACCGCAGCGCGCTGGTGCGCGTGCCGATGTACAAGCCGCGCAAGGGTGCCTCGACGCGGATCGAGTACCGC
This sequence comes from Nitriliruptoraceae bacterium, assembly GCA_040904745.1. GTDB lineage: Bacteria > Actinomycetota > Nitriliruptoria > Nitriliruptorales > Nitriliruptoraceae > T1Sed10-7. The sequence continues at coordinate 16,608 of JBBDSW010000184.1, read as the reverse complement.
GCCCCTGACCCCGCATGCAACCCCTACCTCGCCTTCTCCCTCCTGCTCGCCGCCGGCATGAAGGGCATCGAGGAGGGCTACGACCTGCCCGACGAGAGCGAGGACAACAGCTTCGAGCTGACCGATGCCGAACGGGCCGCTGACGGGATCGAGCGGCTCCCCGGCAGCCTCGGCGAGGCGCTCAAGCTGATGGAGTCCTCCGAGCTGGTGGCCGACACGCTCGGCGAGCACCTGTTCGGCTTCTTCCTGGCGAACAAGCGTCGCGAGTGGGAGGAGTACTCGGCCCACGTCACCACGTTCGAGCTCGAGCGCTACCTCCCCCTGCTGTAGGACGGACGTCGAGGTGGCTGAGGAGCACCAACGCGGGCTGCGTGCCCGGCTCGCACGTGCGGGTCTGGACGCGGACACCAACGTGCACGATCTCGAGGTCGCCGGCCTGCTCGAGGACGGGTCCGTCGACGAGGAACTGTTGACCTCCGTCTCCGAGGCGGCCTCCCCCCAGGATGCCCTCCACTGCGTCGCCCGGTTGGCCAGCGGCAACCCGGAGCTGTTCGCCCGGGTCCGGGCCGAGCGGGCCTGGTTCGAGCGTGTCATCGCCGTGGCCGGTGCATCTCGTCCGCTGGGCGACCTGTTGGGACGCTTCGCCGATGCGGTCGATGCGTTGCGCACGCTCGACAGTGTGGACGTGTCGGTGATCGCGGACGCCGTGGCCGATGCGGTCGCGGCGAGCGAGGATCCGGCGGAGCAGGCCGCGGGGATCGCCGCGATCCGGCGCCGGGCGACGGCCGACATCGCCGCGCGCGATCTGACCGGCGCAGCCAGCCTGGACGAGGTCGGCAGCGAGCTGTCCCGCCTGGCAGAGGGGGTGCTCACGGGCACGCTCAGGGCGCTGCACGCCGCTGCGGCGGGCGGGGAACCCACCGTGCGCATCGGTGTCATCGGGATGGGCAAGCTCGGTGGGTCCGAGCTGAACTACGTCTCCGACGTCGACGTGGTGTTCGTGCACGAACCGGTGGACGGGGCCGACGAGGAGCTGGCAGCACGCGAGGCCAAGCAGGTCCTGACCCAGCTGCTGGAGCTGCTGAACGCGTCCACCACGATGGGACGCGCCTACGAGGTGGATCCGACCCTGCGGCCGGAGGGGCGTGCCGGGTCGCTGTCTCGACGGGTCACCTCCTTCGAGGCGTACTGGGGGCGTTGGGCCAAGACGTGGGAGTTCCAGGCGCTGCTCAAGGCCCGGCCGGTGGCCGGAGACCTGGAGCTCGGTGTCGAGCTCCTCCGCGCCGCCGACCCCTACGTGTGGCCGGAGACCCTGGACCCGGACGTCATCGCGGAGACCCGGGAGATGAAGGGGCGCATCGAGGCGAAGCCCGAGGTCCGGCGACACAAGGAGCGCCAGATCAAGCTCGGCCCGGGCGGGATCCGTGACATCGAGTTCACCGTGCAGTTGCTCCAGCTGGTGCATGGTCGCGGTGACCGGTCTCTCCGGCTGACCGGCACGCTGCCGACGTTGGAGGCGCTGGCGGCCAACGGCTACGTCGACGAAGCCGATGCGACGGCCTTCGCCGATGCTTACCGGTTCCTCAGGACCGTCGAGCACCGGCTCCAGCTCGCCCACGAGCGTCGGACCCACACGATCCCCGACAACGACGAACGCCAGGAGTGGCTGGCTCGCACCCTCGGGCATCGCGCGGAGGGCGATGTCACCGCGCGCGAGCCGTTCCTGGCCGAGCTGACCCGCGTGCAGCACCAGGTCTCCACCCTGCACGCGCGCCTCTTCTACCGCCCGCTGCTGGAGACCTACGCGAGCGTCCCTGCGGCGGCCAGTGGGGTCAGCGTGCCCGGCGAGGTCACGGCCATGGGGGAGGAGGCCGCCATCGAGCGCCTCCGTGCGATCGGGTTCCGCGACGGTGCCGCGGCGCTGCGTGATGTCCGGGCTCTGACCACCGGGGTGAGCCGTCGGGCGCGGACGGTGCGGGCCGTGCTGCCGGCCGTCCTCCAGGTCCTCCAGGACACCCCGGACCCGGACGCCGGGCTGACCAGTTTCCGTCGGCTCGTTGAGGAACAGTCGGACTCGGGCAGCCTGCTCACCTACCTGCGGGATCACCCGGCCTCGGCGGATCTGCTGGGACGGGTGCTCGGGATCAGCCCGGTCGCGGGTGAGCTGCTGGTCGGCCAGCCGCAGGGCGTGGAGTGGTTGAAGGACGAGCGGCTGCGCGACGAGCCCCGGACCCGCGACCAGCTGGTGCGGCTCGCGGTCGGGCGGTTGCACTGGCAGGACACCACGGCGGCGCTCAGGCGTTTCAAGCGCCACGAGCTGCTGCGCATCGTGCTGCGGGATCTGGCTGGCGGCACGACGGTCGGCGGGGTCGGTGAGGAGCTGACCGCCCTCGGTGAGGCCTGCCTGACCGGTGCACTCCGCGACGAGCTCCGGCGCCAGGCCCGAGACCGCGGTCTCTCCTCACCCGATGAGCTCCCGGTGAGCATCGCGATCGTCGGCATGGGCAAGTTCGGGGGTCGTGAACTGCACTACGTGTCCGACCTCGACGTCCTGTTCGTCCACGAGCACCGGGACGGCGAGGACGAGGCCACCCGACTCGCGCTCGAGATCGCGGGCAACGTCATGCGTTCGCTGTCCGCGATCACCGCCGAGGGGACCGCGTTCGAGGTCGATGCCGATCTCCGACCCGAGGGGAAGAACGGGCCGCTGTCCCGATCCTTCTCGTCCTACCTCGCCTACTGGGAGCGCTGGGCCGAGCCCTGGGAGTACCAGGCGCTGTTGCGCGCCCGCTACGTCGCGGGGGACCGTGAGCTCGGACGGCGCCTGGTCGCTGCGAGCGAGCCCTACGCCTACCCGGAGGATCCCAGCGGCGCTGCGGCACCCATGCGCCGCATGAAGGCCCGGCTCGAGAAGGAGCGGATCCCGCGGCGCGTCGAACCGGAGCGGCACCTGAAGCTCGGACCAGGGGGGATGTCCGACGTGGAGTGGACGACGCAGCTGCTGTTGCAGCGTCACGGCGGCGCCGATCCGGGGCTCCGCACCCCGTCGACGATGGCCGCCCTCGACCTCCTCCAGGACGCCGGGCATCTCGAGCATCGCGACGCGGCCTGGCTACGGGACGGCTACCGGTTCCTGTGTGAGCTGCGCAACCGGCTCTACCTCCGACGCCACCGGGACGTCGACGTCCTGCCGGCATCGCAGCTCCAGCTGGAGACCCTCGCTCGAGCGATGGGGTACGGGCGTGGGGGCTGGCAGGAGCTCGAACAGGACCGCCGCCGTCATGCCCGCCACGTTCGGTCGGTGTGCGAGCACGTGTTCTACGAGCTGTGACCCCGGTAGCGGGGGGTCGGGATCACCCGAGCACGATCAGGGACACGATCGCGAGCGGCACCACGTACCAGGCGAAGCGATCGATGCCGGCCCGGCTGACCAGGCGCACCAGCATCGTGATGGCGGCGTAGCCCGAGACGGCCGCGGCCACGACACCCACCCCCGCCTCGAGCAGCGAGATGGTTCCGAGGTCGCTGACCTGTGGGAGTTGCACCACGGCCGCTCCCGCGATCGCGGGGATCCCGAGGAGGAAGGCGAACCGGGTCGCGGTCGGACGTGGCAGACCGACCGCGACACCGGCCGAGATGGTGAGGCCGGAACGGGTCAGGCCGGGCAACAGCGCGAACGCCTGCGCGAAGCCGACGATCAGGGCGTGACGCAGGCCGACCTGCGGCGCGCTCTCGGCCGGGGTGTCCGTGCGGTTGCGCCGGTGGAGCCGCTCGCCGCCCACGAGCACGGCCGCCGTGACGAACAGTAGCCAGGCGGTGGAGCGTGGCGAGGAGAACAGTGCCTCGACCGCGCCCTCCAGGGTCAGGCCCGCCACGGCGACGGGGACGCTGGCGATGATGAGCAGGAGGACCAGGTTGCGGTAGGTGGTGCGTTCGGCGGAAGGCGTCCGGCTGGTGACCGCACGGAGCATCCCCCACAGGTCCTCGCGGTAGTAGATGAGCAGTGCCGCCAGGGTGCCGAGGTGGAGCGCGACGTCGAAGGCCAGGCCGTGTCGCTCCCAACCGGCGAGCGCCGGCACCAGCACGAGGTGCGCGGATGAGGAGACCGGGATGAACTCGGTCAACCCCTGGACGACACCGAGCACCAACGCCTGCACCCAGTCGGGTGCTGCTGCGATCATCTCCACCTGGTCCACCGTCCTCGTGGGTTCGTCGGTCCACGTATCGTGTCCCGTCCCGCCGGGCAGCGAGTCCGCCGGTGCGACAGGAACGACGCGTGACGATACTGCTGGCGGCCGGCTCGCTCGTCGCCGGGCTCCTGTTCCTCGTCAAGGGCGCCGATCTGTTCGTCGGTGCCGCGGAGGGTCTCGCGCTGCGCCTCGGGTGGTCTCCTGCGGTGATCGGTGCGGTGGTCGTCGGGTTCGGCACGTCACTGCCCGAGCTCGTCACCTCAGCCGTCGCCGCGCTGGATGGGCAGCCGGATCTGGCCATCGGTAACGCTGCCGGCTCGAACGTCGCCAACCTGCTCCTCATCCTCGGCGTCGCCGCGCTGGTGGCGCCGCTGCGAGGTACGGGTCCCGGCCCCGGTCGTGACATCGCCATCGCCGCCGGCTCGGGGCTGCTCCTGGTCGCGCTGGCAGCCAGCGGGGAGCTGGGCCTGATCGACGGGCTCGTCCTGCTCGCGGTCCTCATCGCCGCGGTGGTCTGGCAGGTGGCCTCCGCCCGGGGTGGTCCGCTCGAGGTCGCGGTCGAGGTGGCCGGGGGACCGCTCGTGGTCCGCATCATCGTCGGACTGGGCGGGGTGGTCGTCGGGGCACGCTTGCTGGTCTGGGGGGCGACCGAGATCGCCTTCGAGCTCGGAGTGCCGACCATCGTGATCGGCTCCGTGCTGGTCGCCGTCGGCACCTCCCTCCCGGAGCTGGCCACGGCCATCGCATCAGCACGTCGCGGACAGACGGAGCTCCTGATCGGCAACCTGATCGGCTCCAACGCGTTCAACGCACTCGGGGTCGTCGCTGTCGCGGCGCTGGTCGGTGTGGCACGCGACGACATCCTCCTCGTCGACGGCGCCGCCATGTCGGTCGTCGCCGCCGCCGGCGCCGTGACCGCGGTCCTCGGTGCGATGCTCTGGCGTCGTCCGCGGCTCGGACGCGTGGGGGGTGCGGTGCTGGTCGCGCTGTACGTGGCATCCGTGCCGCTCCTGCTGGCCGTCAGCTGATGCGCCCCCCACGCCGGAGGTCGTACGCTGGGAGCCAGGAGGTGCAGCCGTTGTGGCGTGAATCGTTCGTCCAGGCCGGGGCTACCCGCTTCTTCGTGCGCACGTACGGCGTGGCCGGAGATGCCCCGTACGACCGCGCCGGTGACGAGCACGAGCCACCAGGCGATGATCTCGCCGTGCTGCTGCACGGCTGGCCGCAGGACGGCTCGTCGTGGCGGTGGGTCGCTCCGCGACTGGCGGCCGCCGGCTACCGGGTCGTGTGCCCGGACCTCAAGGGCTTCGGACGCTCGGATGCGCCGCGACGGGGCTACGACCCGGCCACCTTGGCCGATGAGATCGCGCAGCTGATCCAGGCGCTGCATGCCCGCAAGGCGCTCCTGGTCGGGCACGACTGGGGCGGCGCCGTCGCCCTGGCGACCGCCTTCCGCCACCCCGGACGGGTCGCGGCGCTGGTGGTGGCCTCGTCGCCGTTCCGACAGCTCGATCTGACCGTCTCCTGGCACGTGCCGCTGCTGAACATCCCGCTGGCGCCACAGCTGGCCTTCCGTGTCGCTGGGCGGCCGCTCACCCGGGCGGTGATCCACTACGCCACGGTGGTCCACGAACCCTTCGACGACGACGCGCTCGATCGCTACGCGGATGCCGTGATGGCGTCACCGACCGGGTGGCTCGCCTACTACCGCACGTTGTCTCGGCGGGCGGTCCTCGACTGGGGCGTGCGGAAGGTCCGCCGCAGGGTGCCCTTCCTGGCGGAACCCCCGCAGCCCCACCGGCTCCGTGTGCCGGCCGTGGTGATCTGGGGGGAGGAGGACCGCGTCACGCCCTTCCACCTCGCCGCTCGGGTGGCACACGACCTCGAGGCAGGCCTGGTCGCCTTGCCGGGGGTCGGCCACATGGTCCACGAGGAGGCGCCGGAGGCCTTCACCACCGCGGTGCTCGACCTGGTCGCGGCCGATCCCGCGGAGCCGGAACCGTTGTCGGATGCGGCGGGCGAGGCATGACGGATGGGCGCAGCCCTGCCGGTGTCGTCTTCGACTGCGACGGCACGCTCGCGGACACCGAACCGATCTCGGATCGTGCCTGGGCCGATGTGCTCTCCGTGCGCGGCTACGTCCCGGAGGCGTCCGATCGCCTGGCGGTGACGGGACAGACGTTCGCGACGACCTTCTCCTACTTCGCGGATCGGGTCGCGCTCGGTGACATGGACTCCTTCCGGGTGGAGGTCCGCACGCGCTTCCGTGCTCGGCTCGACGTGGAGCTCGCGTTCTTCGAGGATGCCGTCGGGACGCTCCGCGCACTCGCCGCCGACCGGATCCCCGTCGCCGTCGCCTCGTCGTCGCCGCGCGAGCACGTCGTGCTGCTCCTCGAGCGCGCCGGGATCGACGACCTGGTGGCCGCCGTGGTCGGGGCCGACGACGTGGATCGGCACAAGCCGGACCCCGAGCCCTATCGAGTCGCGGCTCGGCGTCTGGGGATCGACCCCGAGGACTGCACCGCCGTGGAGGACACCCGGGTCGGGATCGCGAGCGCACGGGCCGCCGGGATGTTCACCGTCGCCGTGCTCCGGGGCCACGTGCCCCGTGCCGACCTCGGTGATGCCCACCGGATCGTGGACCAGCTCACGGTCGCCGACGTCGTGCCGCCTGCGCACGTGGGCGCCCGAGGCGGCACCCTCGCACCCGAGTGACCAGCCCGAACGTTCTCCCGACCGTCCGCTCACAGGGGACCGACACCGATGGATGCAGTGACCGGCCCAGGGATCGACGAAGGTCTGCTGCTGTTGCGCGTCCTCGTCGGTGTGCCCTTCTCCCTCCACGGGTTCCAGAAGCTCTTCGGCTGGTTCGGGGGCGGAGGCATCGACGGCACCGCCAAGTGGTTCGCCTCGCTCGGGTTCGGTGACGGGAGGTCCGCGGCCCTGATGGCCGGTACCAGCGAGATGGCCGGCGGCCTCGGCCTCGCCCTCGGGCTGCTGTCTCCGCTGAGCGCTGCGGCGATGGCGGGCACGATGACGACCGCGGCGCTCGTGAACAACGCCGAAGCCGGCTTCTGGTCGGTCTACAAGGGCTGGGAGCTGAACGGCTACCTCGTCGTCGTTGCGGCCACGGTGGCTCTCGCCGGCCCCGGGTCCTACTCGCTGGACCATGTCCTCGGTCTGGAGTGGTTCGCCGGTCCGCTGCTCGGCGGCGGTGCGGTCCTCCTCGGCGTGCTCGGGGGCTGGGCGCGCTGGGCGAGCCGGGACCGCACTACCGACTAGCTGTTCAGCCGAGGTGCAGGGCCGCGAACGCCAGCTCCTCGCGGACGCGGTGTGCGCCGCCGCCGTCGTGGCCGTCGAACGGGTAGGCCTGCACGCGGACGTCGCCACCGTGGTGGTTCGCCGCCGCGAACCCGGTCGAGGGAGGGCAGACGGCATCCGCCAGGCCGACGCTGATCAGCGTCGGGGCGGTCACGCGACGGGCGTGGTTGACGACGTCGTGGTAGGCCAGTGACGCGAACACCTGGTCGGCGTGATCCGGGTGGCTGCGGCAGTAGTCCTGCAGTTCGGCGTACGGCTGCTCGTCGGTGATATCCACCGCACGCCGGATGTGGGCGAGGAACGGCACCGCCGCGAGCACGACGGCGGGATCGGCCGCCAGATGGGCGGCCGCGAGCGCGAGTCCACCGCCCTGGCTGATCCCCGCGACACCGACACGCTGCGCATCGACGGCCGGGTGGGCCCGGACCGCGTCGACGGCTCTCGCGGCGTCGACGTACAGGCGGGTCAGATAGGCCGTCCTCGGGTCGAGCACCCCGCGGGTGAGCCACCCGGCCGCCGCCGGGTCGCCGACCTCACCCGCATCGACGGTGATCCCGGCGCTCGCGTTGGAGCCCTGCCCACGGGTGTCCATGATCAGGTGGACGTACCCCGCGGCCGACCACACCAGGCGCTCGTGTGGAAGCCCCCGCCCCCCGCCGTAGCTGGAGAACTCCACGATGGCGGGGAGTGGACCCGGATGCCCCGCAGGCCGCAGCAGCCAGCCGGCGATCGGGGAGCCACCGTGTCCCGGGAAGCGGACGTCCTCGACCTCGATCGTGCTCAGGCCGCTGGCCACGGCCTGATAGGAGACCTCGAAGCTCTCCGCCCGCGCCAGGGCGAGCTGCTCCCGCCAGAACGCGTCGAAGTCGCCGGGCTCGGCGACGTCGGGGCGGTAGTCCTCGAGCTCGTGCAGTGGTAGGTCGATCAGCACGGTGGATGCTCCGTTCGGGCGACCGTCCCGGCGTGGCGGAACCTAGCCTTCCCTGGAGGTGCTGCGGTCACGGCTCCTCGGCGGTGTCGGGTGCGACGTGTCCACGGCCGGTGGCGCCTATCATCTCCTCCATGGAACTCCAACTGGGGAAACGGGCGGATTACACGGTGCGCGCCGTGCTCGACCTGGCGTGCCACCACGGCCAAGGTCGACGCAAGGCGGCGGCGATCGCGGAGCGTCGGGCGATCCCGCCGAGCTACCTGCCGCAGCTGCTCGCCGAGCTCGTGAGGGCCAAGATCGTGGTCTCCGTGGCCGGTCGCAACGGCGGCTACGCCCTGGCTCGTGATCCGAGCGAGATCACCCTGCTCGAGGTCGTCGAGGTCGTGGATGGTCACCTCGTCTCCACGGAGTGCGTGCTGCGCGGTGGCCCGTGTCGTTGGGAGGACGCCTGCGCCATGCACGATCCGTGGGCACGTGCGCAGGAGGCGCTGCGTGGTTCGCTGGCCACGACCACCTTCGACGAGATCGCCGCGGCCGACCAGGTGAGACAGCCTGCCTGAACCGGCCGTCGCCCTGGCCGGTGTCGCCGGCCTACAGGTCGTAGTAGAGCTGGAACTCCATCGGGTGGGGTCTGAGGCCGACCGCAGCCACCTCCTCGTCCATCTTGTAGGTGATCCACTTCTCGAGCAGGTCCTCGGTGAAGACGTCCCCCTCGAGCAGGAACTCGTGGTCGGCCTCGAGCCCGTACAGGGCCTCTTCGAGGCTGCGTGGGACGCTCGGCAGGTTGGTCAGCTCCTCCGGGGGCAGGTCGTAGATGTCCTTGTCGACCGGGTCCGGGGGCTCTATGCGGTTGCGGATCCCATCGAGACCCGCCATGAGCATCGCCGAGAACGCCAGGTAGGGGTTGCAGGAGGGGTCGGGGACCCGGAACTCGATGCGCTTGGCCTTGGGCGAGTCACCGGCGATCGGGATGCGTACCGCTGCGGAGCGGTTCCGGGCCGAGTAGACGAGGTTGACCGGTGCTTCGTAACCGGGGACCAACCGCCGGTAGGAGTTCGTCGTGGGGTTCGTGAAGGCGAGCACGGCCGGAGCGTGGTGGAGGAGGCCGCCGATGTAGTGGCGTGCGAGGTCGGAGAGCTGTCCGTAGCCGGCTTCGTCATGGAACAGCGGCTGGCCGTCCTTCCACAGCGACTGGTGGGTGTGCATGCCGGAGCCGTTCTCCCCGAACAGCGGCTTCGGCATGAAGGTGACCGTGTTGCCGGCCCGCCACGCGGTGTTCTTGACGATGTACTTGAACGTCATCAGTTTGTCGGCGATGGCCGCCATGGTGTCGAAGCGGATGTTGATCTCCGCCTGGCCGCCGGCGCCGACCTCGTGGTGCTGGAGCTCCACCTGGATCCCGGCCCGCTCGAGCTGATGGCTCATCTCGGAGCGCAGGTCCTGGTGGTGGTCCATGGGCGGGGTCGGGAAGTAACCCTGCTTCTGTCGCGGCTTGTAGCCGAGGTTGCCACCCTCCTCTTCGCGTCCGGTGTTCCACGGTCCCTCGATCGAGTCGATCGCGTAGAACGACTCCTGCGGCTGGACCTGGAACCGGACCCCGTCGAAGATGAAGAACTCGGCCTCCGGCCCCATGAAGGCGGTGTCGGCGATGCCCGTTGACCGCAGGTAGGCCTCGGCCTTGCGGACGATGTTGCGGGGGTCGCGCGAGTAGGCCTCGCCGGTGATGGCGTCGTGGACGTGGCAGTAGACCATCAGGGTCTTGCGGTCGCGGAAGCGATCCTCCTGGATGGTCGAGATGTCGGGGATCAGGAGCATGTCCGATTCCTGGATCCCCTGGAACCCGCGGACCGAGCTGCCGTCGAAGTACAGCCCGTTGACGAAGACGTCCGCGTCGATGACCGAGACCGGCACCGTGAAGTGCTGGACCAGGCCGGGAAGGTCGACGAACCGGAAGTCGACGAACTCGTACGACCCGGAGCCGATCAGCTCGACGACGTCCTGGCCACTCTCTGGTGAGCTTCCCAACGCTGACTCCTCATGGTGTGTCCCCGTGGGCATCGGCGGACAGACTAGTGATGGGAGCCGGACGGACGCCGCACGGCCGGCGACGCATCGCGGTCGCCGGCCCTGCGGCTGGTGGTGGTGTTCCGAGCGCCTACAGGTCGTAGTAGAGCTGGAACTCCATCGGGTGGGGTCTGAGGCCGACCGCGGCCACCTCCTCGTCCATCTTGTACTCGATGTACTTCTCGAGCAGGTCTTCGGTGAAGACGTCGCCCTCGAGCAGGAACTCGTGGTCGGCTTCGAGCCCGTAGAGCGCCTCCTCGAGGCTGCGCGGCACGCTCGGGAGTCCGGCGAGCTCCTCCGGCGGGAGGTCGTAGATGTCCTTGTCGACCGGGTCCGGGGGCTCGATCTTGTTCCGGATCCCGTCGAGGCCAGCCATCAGCATGGCCGCGAAGGCGAGGTAGGGGTTGCAGGAGGGGTCGGGGACCCGGAACTCGATGCGCTTGGCCTTGGGACTGTCCCCCGACACCGGGATCCGCACGGCTGCCGAGCGGTTCCGGGCCGAGTAGACGAGGTTGACGGGCGCTTCGTAGCCGGGCACCAGCCGCCGGAAGCTGTTGGTGGTCGGGTTCGAGAAGGCGAGCACCGCCGGCGCGTGCTTGAGCAGCCCGCCGATGTAGTGACGGGCCATCTCGGAGAGCTGCCCGTAGCCCGACTCGTCGTAGAAGAGCGGCTCCCCGTCCTTCCACAGCGACTGGTGGGTGTGCATGCCGGAGCCGTTGTCCCCGAACAGCGGTTTCGGCATGAACGTCGCGGTCTTGCCCGCCTGCCACGCGGTGTTCTTGATGACGTACTTGAACGTCATCAACCTGTCGGCGATCGTCTCCAGGTCGTCGAAGCGGATGTCGATCTCCGCCTGTCCGCCCGCGCCGACCTCGTGGTGCTGCACCTCGACGGGGATGCCGAAGGCCTCCAACTGCGCACTCATCTCGGAGCGCAGATCCTGGTAATGGTCCATCGGTGGGACGGGGAAGTAGCCCTGCTTGGTGCGGGGCTTGTAGCCGAGGTTGCCGTGCCCGTCGTCGTCTGCGCCGGTCGTCCAGGGTCCTTCGACCGAGTCGATGGCGTAGAAGGCGTGATGCGGCTCGCCCTGGAACCGGATCGAGTCGAAGATGAAGAACTCGGCCTCCGGCCCCATGAAGGCGGTGTCGGCGATGCCGGTGGACTTCAGATAGGCGACGGCCTTGCGGACGATGTTGCGGGGGTCGCGCGAGTAGGCCTCGCCGGTGATGGCGTCGTGGACGTGGCAGTAGACCATCAGGGTCTTGCGGTCGCGGAAGCGATCCTCCTGGATGGTCGAGATGTCGGGGATCAGGAGCATGTCCGATTCCTGGATCCCCTGGAACCCGCGGACCGAGCTGCCGTCGAAGTACAGCCCGTCGGTGAACACGTTCTCGGTGACCGCGGAGACGGGCACGGAGAAGTGCTGCACCAGACCGGGGAGATCGACGAACCTCAGGTCCAGGAACTCATAGCCCTCGGTCTCGATCATTGCGAGGACGTCCGAGGCGTTCTGCGGTGAGCTACCCAACTTCTCGCTCCTTGTCGGTTGCTACGAGGCCCTGCCGGGGAGGGATGCGACGTGGTCGTCGCGGTGGCGGGGCCCACGGTGGTGGCAGTGGGCGAGGCGCCCAAGACCGACGCGACCGGACGTGCCCGGTGAGGGCACCGGAGTACCGTCACCACGGCTTCGCGGCCGCGGTTGGGACTCGGTCGGGCGCCTCGCCCGTCCGGAGAGCAGCCCTCGTCGGCCGCCCAGGTCGGTTCTGCAGACCGAACGCTACGGAGGGCGCGTGTAGCGGCCTTTTCCCCCGTGTTTCGCGGCTGTTACGCGATGCCGGGGGGCGACGGAGCGGACGTGCGATCGCGCTGGGCGCGCAGCCAGGGCAGACGCCCTATGCTCCGGTCCGTTCCCTGCTCGACGAGAGGAGCGAGGACACCGTGGACCTGTCGCTGTTGGCCCAGGAGGACGGCGGATCGGGCGCATCGAGCGTCGATGGCCTGGCCGACCTCATCAACCGCGTGATGCCGGAGCAGTTGCACTTCCTCGTCGAAGGGCTCGTGTCCCCGGGCCTGACCATCCTGTTCATCCTGGTGGTCGCAACGATCGCGAGTTCGCTGGCCCGACGAGCGATCGGCCGGCTGGTACAGCGGATGAAGACCCCTTCGGACTCGGCCGGTGCCCGCCTGCGCCACCGGATGTCGGGTGTGCCACGCCCAGAGGAGGACTTCCGCCGCATCCAGCGTGCGGACGCGCTGGGCGCGCTCGGCAACTCCATCGCCAAGGTCGTCATCTGGCTCATCGCGATCACGATGATGCTCGGGCAGGTCGGCGTGGAGCTCGGGCCCCTGATCGCTGGTGCCGGCATCGTCGGTATCGCCCTGGGCTTCGGGGCGCAGGACCTGGTCAAGGACTTCCTCTCGGGCGTCTTCATGCTGATCGAGGACCAGTACGGCGTCGGTGACATCGTCGACGCCGGGGAAGCCGTCGGGGTCGTGGAGGGTGTCACGCTCCGTTCCACCCGTCTGCGGTCCATCGACGGGACGCTGTGGTACGTCCCCAACGGGGAGATCCGTCGCGTCGGCAACATGAGCCACGAGTTCGCCCGGGCGATGCTCGACATCTCGGTGGCATACGGCGCCGACATCGATGCGGCGGCCGACATCATCGAACGCGTGGCCGTCGAGATGTCGCAGGAGGAGGACTACCTCCACATCTTCCTCGAGCCACCCGAGATCCTGGGGGTGGAGCGGCTCGGTAACGATGCGGTCGACATCCGTCTGCTCATCAAGACCCAGCCGGCCAAGCAGTGGACCGTCTCGCGAGAGCTCCGACGCCGGATCAAGAACGCGTTCGACGCTGCGGAGGTGGAGATCCCCTTCCCACAGCGGACCGTGTGGCTGCGAACGGAACGGGCCATCTCACTCGGCGACCAGGAGGCGGAGCCGTTCACGATGCCGGTACCCGACGAGGCCGCGAAGGTCCGCGCCGTCGAAGCCTCACACCGTGGCGGGCGGGTCCCGAAGGACGAGATGGCCGACATGCTGCCGGATGAGGTGGAGGCGGCGCAGGACGAGGGCTCGTCGGAACGCTGACCGTGCGGCGCGCTCGGTCAGGCGCAGGGGCCACCACCGGGCTGGCCAGGCGCGGGGCCCCAGGCGTCGGCGTCGATCGCCTGCTGGCCCGCGTGGTAGCTGGAGCGCACCATGGGGCCCGACTCGATGTGCGAGAAGCCGAGATCCTCCTCGCCGTAGGTCCGGAACCGCGCGAACGCCTCCGGGGTGACGTAGCGGTCGAGGTGGAGGTGGTTGGCGGACGGCTGCAGGTACTGGCCGATCGTCAGGTTGTCGACCTCGGCCTCGCGCAGATCGCGCATGCACTCGAGCACCTCGTCGTCGGTCTCACCCATGCCGACGATGAGGTTGGACTTGATGGCGGTCGTCGCGGGGAAGCGATCCCGGGCGAGCGCCAGGAACTCCAGGCCGCGGTCGTAGTCGAAGGCTGGCCGGATCACGGGGAACAGCCGGCGCGTGGTCTCGAGGTTGAACGCGAACACGTCCGGCTCGGCGGCGACGACCTGTTCGAGCGCGAGTCGGCCCTTGGCCGGCTCGTGGCCGTAGCCGAAGTCGCTGGGTAGGACCTCGACCCCGACATCCGGGGTGCGGCTGCGGATCTGGCGGATCGTCTCCGCGATCAACCAGGCGCCGCCATCGTCGAGATCGTCACGGGCGACCATCGTGATGACCGCGAACCGAAGGCCCAGGTGCTCGACGGCTTCCGCCACCCGGCGGGGCTCGTCGACGTCGTAGCCCTTGGGCTTGCCGGTCTTGATCTGGCAGAAGCCGCAGCGCCGCGTGCAGTCCTCGCCACCGATCAGGAACGAGGCCTCGCGCATCTCCCAGCACTCGTAGATGTTGGGGCACGCTGCCTGTGCGCACACCGTGTTGAGCTCGAGCCCCTTCATCAGGTTGGTGACGTCGGTGAAGTTGTCACCGAAGCTCGCCTTCACCTTCAGCCATTCGGGCTTGCGACCGCCGGGCAGCGCCGTGTCCACGGTCTTGCGCACGACGCCTGCGCGCTGCGTGCGCTCACGGGTCAGCCCGTTCGGCAACACGTCCAGGGTCTGCGCGCCGGCGGGGATGACGGGCTCGCGGACGTCGGTGGGTTCAGGCACCTACGAAGCCTTCGTCTGTGGTTGGCGTGGGCGACAGCCACGAGCCGTCCACGGGCAGCAGACGGTCCGGTGGGGTGTCGAGGAGGGTAGCGGCGAAGACCTCGGCGAAGGACTCGGCGACGACGTCGGTGACGGTCTCGACTCCGTCCGTCACGCCGAGGCTGGCCAGCGAGCACACCCCCCGATCCGTGATCCCGCACGGGACGATCCCCGCGAAGTCGTGGAGGTCGGGGTCGACGTTCAGGGCGAACCCGTGGCTCGTGATGCCACCACTCGCGACCCGGACCCCGATCGCGGCGATCTTCGCACCTTCGACCCAGACACCGGTGTACTCGGGGACCCGCGTGGCATCGACCCCCAACCTGCCGAGGGCGTGGATCAGCACGGACTCCAGGGCCCGGACGTAGTCGACGACGCTGCGGAGGCCGGCGAGCTTGAGGATCGGGTAGCCGACCAGCTGACCGGGACCGTGGTAGGTCACGTCGCCCCCGCGGTCGACCTCCACCACCTCGATCCCGCGACGGGCCAACTCGTCGGGAGGCAGGAGGACATGGTCACGCTCGGCCCGCTTCCCCAGGGTGTAGACCGGAGGATGTTCCAGCAGGAGCAGGGCGTCCGGTCCGGTCGATGCTCGGCGCGCTGCGACGAGTCCGTGCTGGAGGTCGGCGGCGTCGCGGTAGCCGATGCGCCCCAGACGGGCCAGCGAGACCGGCTGGTCGGGATCCGCACGCAGCTCAGGCGCGGTCCTCGGCGCTGGTCTGGTGATGGTCATCGCATGCGTCCTAGACGCCGAGCTCTGTGGAGAAGTCGTGGGTCTCCAGCACGTACTTCAGGTCCTGGAGGAACCGGGCCGCGTCCGCTCCGTCGACCATGCGGTGGTCGTAGGACAGGCACAGGTAGCTCATCCACCGGATCGCGATGGAGTCGCCGTAGGCATCGGAGACGACCACCGGTCGCTTCTCGATCGCGGCGGTGGCCAGGATCGCCACCTCCGGCGGGTTCAGGATCGGGGTGTCGAACAGCGTGCCGACCGAGCCCGTGTTCGTGATGGTGAAGGTGCCACCGCTGATCTCGTCGGGCTGGAGCTTCTTGTTCCGGGCCCGCGTCGCCACGTCCGCGATGCTGCGAGCGATGGCGGCGACCGTCAGGTCCTGCGCGTCCTTGATGTTGGGCACCAGGAGTCCGCGGTCGGTGTCGACCGCCATCCCGAGGTTCACGTGGCGATGGAAGGTGGCGGTGCCGGCTTCGGTGTCGATCTTGGAGTTCATCACCGGGTGGCGTGGTAGCACCATGCACACGGCGCGTGCGATCAGCGGCAGGGGAGAGAGGCTTGCCCCTTCGGAGGCCTTGAAGGCGTCCTTCTTGGCCGCTCTGAGGTTCATGATCGCCGTCAGGTCGACCTCGACCGCCGCGGTGAGCTGTGCCGTGGTCTGGAGCGACTCCAGCATGGAGCGGGCGATGGCCTTGCGGATCCGGTTGAGCTCCTGCGTCACCTCGCGCTGACCGCCGAACTCGATCTGGGTCGCTGACGCCGGCGGGCGACCGCGTTCGGTGGGTGCTTGGACGGCCGGTGGCGGGGTGACCTGCCCACCTGCGGCGGTCGACCCCTCCGCGGGGCTCGCCGCCGGCTGCTGGTCGGCAGCTTCGCCTCCACTGGCGATCGCCCGCTCCGCATCGTCGCGGGTGATGCGACCACCGGGGCCACTGCCCCGGACCTGCGACGGCTCCAACCCGGCCTCACGCAGCAACCGTCGTACGAGCGGGGACGCCAGCGCTTTCCCGCCGCTGGCACCGCCGTCGCCCGCGGTTGGCGCCGGCGCTCGGGTGTCGGGGGGCGTCTCGGCGGTGTCGCTGGAGGCGGGTTGCTCGGCGGGCTCGTCGCTGGGGGCTTCGGCCGAGTCGTCGTCGCTGGGCTCCTCGCCGTCGTCGC
>JBBDSW010000183.1:16904-79475 GCA_040904745.1 Nitriliruptoraceae bacterium | reverse complement strand
ACCGCGAGCGGATGAAGCGTACGCCCCCCGACATCCTCATCACCACGCCGGAATCGCTCTACCTGCTGCTCACCTCGCAGGCGCGGGAGACCCTGCGAGGCGTCGAGGCCGTCATCATCGACGAGATCCACTCCCTGGCACCGACCAAACGGGGGAGCCACCTCGCGCTGTCCCTCGAACGCCTCGAGCGTGAGGTGCTCGTAGGCCACGGCCCCGACGACGATGGCCACGGCCCCGACGACGCAGGCGGAGCCGCCCCGACACCGCCACCACCTCGCCGGCCGCCCCAACGCATCGCCCTGTCCGCGACCCAGCGGCCGCTCGAGGAGATCGCCCGCTTCCTCGGCGGACACGACGATGCCGGCTATGCGCGCCCCGTCACCATCGTGGATGCCGGCCTGTCCAAACCGCTGGAGCTCGAAGTCATCGTCCCGGTCCAGGACATGGGGGAGCTCGGCGACCCGGTTCGCCAGGACGTCGGAACCGAGTTGGCCACCGGACCGGCCGCCGCCGAGCCCGCGCACCGCTCGATCTGGCCGGCCGTGCATCCGCGCCTGCTCGATCTGGTGCTCGAGCACCGCTCCACGTTGGTCTTCGTCAACGCTCGGCGTCTGGCAGAGCGGCTGGCCAGCAAACTCAACGAGTTGCACGCCGAGCGCGCACGGGAGGCGGCGCTCAGAACCGACGGCCTGGCCGGCGCCGAGTTGGCCGCGGCCATGGACGAGGCGCCCGTCCAGCACCCGCACGAGCTCGTCAAGGCGCACCACGGCTCCCTGTCACGCGAGCGGCGGCTCCAGGTCGAGGACGAGCTGAAATCGGGCCAGCTCCGCGGGCTCGTCGCCACCTCGTCGCTGGAGCTCGGGATCGACATGGGCGCGGTCGACCTGGTCGTCCAGGTGTCCTCCCCGGGTGCGGTCAGCCGCGGCCTCCAACGCATCGGGCGCGCCGGCCACCAGGTCGGCGAACCCTCCCACGGCGTGCTCATCCCCAAGTACCGCGGTGATCTCGTCGAGACCGCCGTCGTGGTCCGGCGCATGCACGACGGCGCGATCGAGGCGACCCGCTACCCGCGCAGCCCCTTGGACGTCCTCGCGCAGCAGCTGGTGGCGATGGCCGCGGTCGACACCCTCGACGTCGCCGAGGTGGCACGCCTGGTCCGCAGGGCCGCACCCTTCCACGAGCTCGGTGACGAGGTGCTGGTCTCCGTCCTCGACCTGCTGTCCGGGCGCTACCCGTCGGAGGAGTTCGCCGAGCTGCGTGCCCGGATCGTGTGGGATCGCACCGCGACCGACACCGCCGCAACCGGCCCGGCGGACGAGGAGGCACCCGAGAGCCGGCTGACGGGGACGATCCGTGCCAGGCGGGGCGCCCAACGGCTCGCCGTCACCAACCCGGGGACGATCCCCGATCGGGGGCTGTTCGGCGTGTTCCTGCCCGACGGGACCCGCGTGGGCGAGCTCGACGAGGAGATGGTCCACGAGTCCCGCACCGGCGAGACGTTCATGCTCGGCGCCTCGACGTGGCGGATCGAGGACATCACGTTCGAGCGGGTCGTGGTCACGCCCGCACCGGGTGAGCCGGGGAAGCTGCCGTTCTGGCACGGCGACGGACCGGGCCGCCCGTTCGAGCTCGGCCAGGCCATCGGCGCGTTCCAACGCGAGGTCAGAGAGCGGGCGGAGGCCGACCGCGACGACGAGGTGGCACGCCTCCAACGCGACCACGACCTCGACGCGTGGGCGGCCAGCAACCTGATCGGCTACCTCGAGGAGCAGCTCGAGGCCACCGGCGTGCTGCCCGACGACCGCACGATCGTGGTGGAGCGGTTCCGGGATGAGCTCGGTGACTGGCGGATCTGCCTGCTGTCCCCGTTCGGCGCCCAGGTGCATGCCCCGTGGGCGATGGCGATCGAGCATCGCCTGCGCGCGGGCGGGTACGACCCCGAGGTGATGTGGGCGGATGATGGCATCGTGCTGCGCCTGCCGGACACGACCGCCACGTTCGGTGTCCCGGGTTCCGGTGACGGCTGGAGCACCGGCGGTGACGGCTGGAGCGCCGGCAGCGACGCGCCTCTCGACCTCGGGCCGGGAGCCGGCCACCACCTCGACGACGCCACCCTGACCGAGGACCTCCTGCCGCCCACCGCCGAGGTCCGGAACCTGGTGGTCGATCAACTCGCCGGCACCGCCCTGTTCACGACCCTGTTCCGGGAAGCCGCTGGGCGCGCCCTGCTACTGCCCAAACGGATGCCCGGCAAGCGCACCGCCCTGTGGCAGCAGCGCCAGCGCGCCGCCGGGCTGCTCCAGGTCGCCAGCCGCTACCCGCGCTTCCCGCTCCTGCTCGAGACCACCCGCGAGGCGCTCCAGGACGTCTTCGATCTCCCCGCTCTCGAACAGCTCCTGGGTGACCTGCACGCACGACGCATCCGGCTGGTTCCGGTCGAGACCACCTCGGCGTCGCCGTTCGCACAGTCGCTGCTGTTCGGCTGGGTCGGTCAGTACATGTACGAGTACGACGCCCCGCTGGCCGAGCGTCGCGCGGCCGCACTGTCGCTCGACCGTGATCTCCTCCGTGAGCTGCTCGGCGGTGACGAGCTCCGGGACCTGCTCGACGCCGAGGTGCTCGACGCACTCGAGCGGGAGCTGCAGCGACTCGCACCGGGGAGCGCACGCCACGATGCCGCCGGAAGTGACCAGGGCAGCGACGACGCCTACGACCGCCGCGCCCGGGATGTCGACGAGTTGCACGACCTGCTGCGTCAGCTCGGCCCGCTCACCCGCGACGAGGTCGGCGCACGCTGTCAGGCCGACCCGGAGGACTGGATCAGCGAGCTCCTGGATGCCCGTCGCGCCATCTCGGTCAGGATCGCCGGTGAGGACCGGCTCGCCGCGGCCGAGGACGCCGCCCGCCTGCGCGATGCGATCGGCGTGGCCCTCCCACCCGGCCTGCCGGCGGCGTTCACGGAGCCGATCGAGGACCCACTGGGCGACCTCGTCGGGCGCTACGCACGGACGCACGGCCCGTTCACGGAGCAGCGCTGCGCACGCTGGCTCGGGGTCCCCGCACCCCGGGTCCTGGCGACGCTCCGGTGGCTGGCGGGCCAGGATCGTGTCGTCGAGGGCGGTTTCCGGCCCGACGGGTCGGGGCGGGAGTGGATCGACACCCAGGTCCTTCGTCGGCTCAAGCGGCGGTCGCTCGCCGCGCTCCGAGCGGAGGTCGAGCCGGTGGACGCCGCCGCGCTCGGACGTTTCCTTCCCGTTTGGCACCACGTCACGGCAGCCACCGGTCGTCGTCGGCAGGGACTCGATCCGCTGCTGGAGACCGTCGCACAACTGCAGGGAGCGCCGATCCCGGCCAGCGTGCTCGAGACCGACGTCCTGCCGGCCCGACTCGACGGGTACCGGCCGGCGGACCTCGACCACCTCATCGCGGCCGGCGAGGTGCTGTGGGTGGGTGTGGAACCGCTCGGGACGAGTGACGGTCGGATCACACTGTGCTTCCGCGATCAACTCGACCTGGCACCAGCGCCGGTGGGAGACCCTCCCAGCGACGAGGTGCACGACCGGCTGCGCACACACCTTTCAGAGCGCGGCGCGTCCTTCTGGCCGGAGCTGTTCAGCGCCTCTGGCGTCGCCGACCAGGACCTCGTGGTGGACGCGCTGTGGGATCTGGTCTGGGCCGGCGAGGTGACCAACGACACCTACGCGCCCGTGCGCGGCCTCCGCAGCCGGACGGCACGCGCCGGCACCGGACGGGGCGGTCGCGCCCGGCCGGGGCGGCTCAGCCGGCTCGGACCACCAGCCGCCCAAGGTCGGTGGTCGCTGCTCGCACGGGGGAACGTGCCTGCCCCCGATCCGGATGCACGTGCGGCTGAGACCCGTCGACGCACGTTGCTCACCCGCCAGCTCCTCGAGCGTCACGGGGTCCTCACCCGCGAGTCGATGCGGATCGAGGCGGTCCCCGGCGGGTTCGGCGCGGTCTACCCCGTCCTGAAGGCCGCCGAAGAAGCAGGGACCGTCCGTCGCGGCTACCTCGTCGCCGGCCTCGGGGCTGCGCAGTTCGCGGAGCCGGGCGCGGTGGAGCGGCTGCGAGAGCGCTCCCACGACCGGTCAGAAGTCCCAGGCATCGTCCTTCTCGCGGCGACCGATCCGGCCCAACCGTACGGCGCCGCACTGCCCTGGCCGGACACACCTGGCCGGCCAGCGCGGACCGCCGGTGCCCGCGTGGTGCTCGTCGACGGGTCACCAGCGGCACTCCTCGAGCGCAGCGGCCGCTCACTCGTCACGTTCGGTCATCCCACCGATCCGGGCACCTGGCTACCGGCGCTGCACCGCCTGGTCGACGAGGGGAAGCTCCGCAAGATGGAGATCGCCAAGGTCGACGGCCAAGACGTGCGCGACGTCACCGGCTGGCCCGAGATGCTGGAGGCGGCCGGCTTCCGTGCCGGCTACCGCGGCTTCACCTACCGGGGAGCGTCCACGTCACCCCGTTCGGTCACGGGAAGCTGACCGCCCCCGGATGCGGCGCCGCAGCCAGCGGGCCCCCTCGGATCATCCGCAGCTGACCTCCAGGCCGCCGCCGGTCACCGCCGGCGGGCGGGCAGGCTCACCGTCGGCGTCGAGCGCGACCTCTGCTGCCTCGTCGTCGCGCTCGAACAAGAGCCGGTCCCCCGACGCGAGCTCAGCGGGGTCGAGCGGTGCCCCATCGTCGCAAGCGAGGTCGTCAGGCTCGAAGGTGACCGTCACCACCGTGGCCCCCGCGATATCGGTCGTCAGGAGCTCCACGGTCACGAGCCACTGGTCATCTGCTGGGGACTCCGGCGTCTCCAGCACGACCGCTTCATGGGCCGAAGCCCCGAGTTCGAGGATCCCACAACCGAGCAGCATCGCTGCCGACCCACCGAGCAGGGCGACACGGGCGGCGCTGATGCCCGGTGACCTCATCGGCTGGCTCCCACGCCCACGTCGCAGGACAACCCGCGGGCGCCGCGATGACCCTAACAGCGCTGCCGGCGAGCCCGCCGGCCCACGGGAGGGAAGCGACGGAGCGGACATCGCGAGCGGGGCTGTTTCGTCGGACGGGCCGAGATGCTCGCATCTGGACGCTCTAGCGCCTTAGAGTGCGTTCCGACGGAGCCGCCCGTCCCCGCCTCGGTGGGATCACCACAGGGTGATCGATGACCGGCGCGGTTCGACGTCTACGACAGCGCGGGGAGAACCTCGCGACCACGACCCGAGGAGAACACCATGGCCGAGTCGCTCGTCGTCCAGAGCAAGGTGAAGGAGGCCGTCAAGGGCCTCGACCTGCGTATGGACTCCAGCCTTCCGGATGCGCTCAACCAGAAGATCGCCGCGATGCTCGCCGATGCGGGCAAGCGCGCCAAGGAGAACGGCCGCGGCACCCTGCGTCCGTACGACCTGTAGACACGACTCGCAGCACCGACCAGGGGTCGCCTCCGGGCGGCCCCTCGTCACGTTCCGGGTGACCCATAGGTCGTTGCTCTATCAACGTCTGACGTAGCAACGGTTCACGGTGACGGTTACGCTGGGTTCACTATGGACAGCCCCGTTCGCTCCCCCACCCTGCCCGCGCACACGCCCGTGCCGCCGCGGCAACTCGCCGCATGGCGTGCCTTCCTCGAATCGCACGCGCGCACGGTGGAGACCCTGACACGAGAGCTCCGTGACGCCGAGGGCCTCCCGCTGACCTGGTACGACGTCCTGGTGCAACTGAACGAAGCGCCCGGTCGTCGACTACGGATGCAGGAGCTCGCAGATGCCGTCCTCCTGTCGAAGAGCGGCGTGACGCGCCTGATCGATCGGATGGAGCGCGACGGCCTCGTCAACCGTTCGCGGTGCTCCGACGACCGCCGGGGAACCTACGCGGAGCTCACCAGCGACGGACTCGCGCGCCTTCGCGGGAGCGCTCCGACCCATCTCGAAGGGGTTCGGGAGCATTTCGCGGCGGTATTCGACGACGAAGAGGCGGCCACCCTGGAGCGGCTGCTGACCCGCCTGGCAGAGGCCAACCGCGACCACGGCTGAACCGTCCGCTCCGCCGCCTCACGACGCAGCGACGCCCGCCGGAGGCGATCCGGCGGGCGTCGGCTCCGTCGGGCCCCGCGGGGATCGGGGGCGACGAAAGCTTCCTCAGGCCTGCGCGAGCTGCACGTCGATCTCGATCTTCACCTTGTTGCCGACGAGGACACCGCCGGCCTCCAGCGCCTGGTTCCAGGTGAGGCCGAACTCCTCACGGTCCAGTTCGGTCGACGCGGTGAAGGCGGCCTTCTCGTTCCCCCACGGGTCGACGAACACGCCGAGGTACTCGACGTCGAGCGTCACGGGCTTGGTGGCACCGCGGATCGTCAGCTCCCCCGGGATCGACCAGGTCCGGTCATCGCGGCGGTGGGCACCGGTGGAGCGGAAGGTCAGCTGCGGGAACCGCTCGACATCGAGGAAGTCACCGCTCTGCAGGTGACCGTCACGGTCCGTGTCGCCGGTGTCGATCGATGCGGCGTCGAGCGAGACGTCGACCTTGGACCCCTCGATGGGGTCCGCGACCTCGATCGTCCCGGAGAAGGAGCCGAAACGTCCGCGCACCTTCGAGACGACGAGGTGCTTGGCGATGAACTCGACGCTCGAGTGCGACGGGTCGATGGTCCAGGTGCCGGTCTGGGGCAGGGTGATGGTCTCGGACATGTGATCCTCCAGGGGAAGTCTCGGCGGGAACAGGGCCGTCTCGGCCGCGCACATCGGCGCGTCGGATACGGACGGCGTTGATTGCACCTGCAACCATAGCTGAACGGTTGCTTACGCAACCACATCATGTCCGCGCAGCGCACGGCCCAGGCGCGACCCCAGCCGCTGTTCGAGCACGTCGGTGCGGCTGCGGCAGCGTCGTCCCGCTAGCGTGTGGAGAAGGCCCGAGCGACCAGGAGACCACCGCCCGATGAGCGACACCCAGGACACGCTGACCATCACCGATAACCGCACGGGACGCACCTACGAGGTGCCGGTTTCCGACGGTTCGATCCGCGCCATGGACCTCCGCCAGATCAAGGTCAACGACGACGATTTCGGCCTGCTCAGCTACGACCCGGCCTTCAAGAACACCGCCAACGCCCGTAGCGAGGTCACCTACATCGATGGTGACGCCGGGATCCTTCGCTACCGCGGATACCCGATCGAGCAGCTCGCGGACTCCTCCAGTTTCCTCGAGGTCGCCTACCTGCTGATCCACGGCGAGTTGCCCAACACCACGCAGCTCGACCAGTGGGTGTCCGACATCACCCACCACACCTTCATCCACGAGAACCTGAAGCAGTTCATGGACGGGTTCCACCACGATGCGCACCCGATGGGGATGCTCATCTCGACGGTGGGGGCGTTGTCGACGTTCTACCCGGAGGCCAAGGACCTGGACGAGGCGGCAGCCCGCCAGATGCAGATCGTCCGCCTCATCGCGAAGTTCCCGACCCTGGCGGCCTTCGCCTACCGGCACTCGATCGGTATGCGCTACGCCTATCCGGACAACGACCTGTCGTTCGCGGGCAACTTCCTCAACATGATGTGGAAGACCACCGAGCTCAAGTACGAACCAGACCCGGTCCTCGAACGCGCGTTGGACGTGCTGCTCATCCTGCACGCCGACCACGAACAGAACTGCTCGACGACCACCATGCGCGCCATCGGCTCCTCCGACGCCGATCCCTACTCCGCGGCGGCGGGCGCCAGCGCGGCCCTCTACGGTCCCAAGCACGGCGGCGCGAACGAAGCCGTGCTCCGGATGCTCGAGTCGATCGGCTCGGTGGACAAGGTCGGCGAGGCGATCCAGGCCGCCAAGGACGGCGAGTTCCGCCTGATGGGTTTCGGCCACCGCGTCTACAAGAACTACGACCCGCGCGCCAAGGTCATCCAGGGCCTCGCCCACGACGTCTTCGAGGTGACGGGCAAGAACCCGCTGCTCGACATCGCGGTGGAGCTCGAGAAGATCGCGCTCGAGGACGAGTACTTCGTCGAGCGCAAGCTCTACCCCAACGTCGACTTCTACTCCGGCATCATCTACCAGGCCATGGGCTTCCCGACCTCGATGTTCCCGGTCCTGTTCGCCATGGGCCGTATCCCGGGATGGCTCGCGCACTGGCAGGAGAACCTGCTCGACGACGAACAGGCGATCGTGCGTCCACGCCAACTGTTCGTGGGCTCCGGCGAGCGTGACTACGTGCCGCTCGGAGACCGCTGACCGAGGACGGCCAGGCGGTCCGCGAAGCAGGCGGGCTCACCGGGTGGTCGCATCCAACGCCACCCGGTCGGCCTCGGCCTGGGCCTCGACCGCGCGTGCGACCGCCGGGGCGACCCGATCGTCGAACGCGCTCGGGATGATGTAGGTGGGCCTGAGTTCCTCAGGCGACAGGACGTCGGCGATCGCCCGGGCCGCCGCGACCTTCATCTCCTCGGTGATGAAGCGGGCACGGGCATCCAGCGCACCCCGGAACACGCCGGGGAACGCCAGCACGTTGTTGATCTGGTTGGGATAGTCGCTGCGTCCGGTGGCGACGATCGCGGCATGTTCCGCGGCACCGATCGGATCGACCTCGGGGTCCGGGTTGGCCAGCGGGAACACGATCGCGTCATCGTTCATCACCCGGAGATCATCGGGCTGGAGGATGTCCGGCCCGGAGACCCCGATGAAGACGTCTGCACCGGCGAGCGCGTCCTGGATCGTGCCGTCTCGACCCTCGTGGTTGGCGTGCTCCGCCAGCCACGCCTTGGTCCCCTCCAGCCCGGTCCGTCCCGGCCCGAGGATGCCCCTGCTGTCCGCGACGATGACGTCACGCACGCCCTCGCGCAGCAGGAGTTGTGCGACCGCGACCCCGGCGGCTCCGGCCCCGGCCATCGCAACGGTGATCTCGCCGATCGGCTTGTCCACCAGGCGCAGCGCGTTGTAGAGGGCGGCGAGCACGACGATGGCCGTCCCGTGCTGATCATCGTGGAACACGGGGATGTCCAGGGACTCCTTGAGCCGGGCCTCGATCTCGAAGCACTTCGGCGCGGCGATGTCCTCGAGGTTGATGCCCCCGTAGGTCGGGGCGATCGCCTCGACGATCCGCACGATCTCGTCGGCGCTCCTGGCGTTCAGACACACCGGCCACGCATCGACGCCGGCGAACCGCTTGAACAGGACCGCCTTTCCCTCCATGACCGGCATGGCCGCCTCCGGGCCGATGTCCCCGAGCCCGAGCACCGCCGTGCCGTCGGTCACGATCGCCACCGTGTTGCTCTTGATCGTCAGACGACGGGCATCCTCGGGGTTCTCCGCGATCGCGCGACAGACCCGGGCCACCCCGGGCGTGTAGGCCATGGACAGATCGTCACGGTTGCGCAGCGGCACGGTCGGCGTGACCTCGAGCTTGCCCTTGAGATGCAGGAGGAACGTCCGGTCGCTGACCCGGTGCACCTCCACCCCGTCGACCGCGTCGACGGCGCTCGAGAGTTGGTCTGCATGCTCCCCGTCGCCGGCGTTGGCGGTCACGTCCACGACCTGGCGGTCCCCGGTGGTCTCGACGACGTCGACGGCCATCACCGCCCCCGCATGGTCTCCGATGACCGACGTGACGCGTCCGATCGCGCCAGGGTCGCTGGGATCCAGGTAGAGACGCAGGGTGATCGAGTACGAGGCGTTGGGCAGGGCTGGCATCGGCACGCTCCCGGGTGCGGTTGCTGCGGGGTGCCGGTATACCGGGCGGGCGGAGCGGTGCTAGCGCACCACCCGGGGATGCCGACGTCGTCGTGGCAACCTACTGCCTCGAAGGCCGCGCACCGGCCTTCGCTCACACGGCAGCGCCGTCCACCCCGGTCACGAACGGGCGGCCGAAGAGGCGCTCGGAGACCCCGGTCTGGTCGAGGTAGAGGCAGATCCCGCCGTTGAAGAACGGCCAGCCGGCGCCGAGCAGCATCGCGGTGTCGATGTCGCGCGCATCGGCCACGACCCCGTCGTCGAGCATCCGTCGAGCCTCGTCGGCGACCGCTTCCACGGCCAGTGTGCGGATCTCCTCGGCGCTCAGTCGATCGCGGCCCGGGTCGACCTCGACCGCTGCGGCGATGTCGGGATAGACCTCGCCGCCAGCCGACCAGTCGTAGATGCCGGGGCACCCCGACTCCGCGATCGCCCGGAAGATCGGGTCGATCGCGAACCGCTCCCCGAACGCGGCCTCGAGCGTCTCGGCGGTGTGGAGCGCGACCGGGAGTCCGACCAGGCCGAACAGCAGGAACGGCCCCATCGGCAGGCCCAGGCGACGGATCGCGTCGTCGATCTCCTGGAACGAGTTGCCGTGGCGGAGCGCTTGGACGGCAGTGCCGTTGAAGCGCGTCAACAGCCGGTTGACGATGAACGCCGGCGCATCCGAGCAGCCGACAGCGGACTTCCTCAGCTTCTTGGCGACGTCGAACGCCGTGGCCAACGCTTCGTCGGACACCGACGCCGGTCGCACCACCTCGACCAGTGGCAGGATCGCCACCGGGTTGAAGAAGTGGAGCCCGACCACGCGCTCCGGATGCACGAGCTCTGCGGCCATCTCGGTGACCGACAGCGACGAGGTGTTGGTCGCCAGGATCGCGTCCTCGTCGACCACGGCTTCGAGGTCGGCGAAGATGGCCTGCTTCAGATCGAGTCGTTCCAGGACGGCCTCCATCACCCAGTCGGCCCCCGCCACCTCGTCGTAGCTCGTGGTGTAGGTCACGATGCTCTTGAGGAAACCGGCCTTGCCGGCGGACAGCCGGCCCTTGGCGACCCGTTTGTCGAGGTCGCCCTCGATGTGCTCGCGGCAGCGTTCCAACACGCCGTCGTCGATGTCCTTCATGACCAGCGGTACCTCGAGCCGCTGCAGGTGGAGCGACCCGAGTTGCGCACCCATGAGGCCGGCCCCGATGATGGCGGCCTTGCGGATGCTGCGTGGCTGAGCATCCGGCTTCCACGGCTGCTTCTTGACCCGCTGCTGGGTGAGGTTGAAGGCGTAGACGGATGCCTGCGCGTGACGGGCTGGCAGCAGCTCGCTCAAGGCATCCTGCTCCTTGCGGCGCCCCTCGTCGAGGTCGCCTCCACGCGCGGCGAACTCGAGCAGTTCGAGCGCCCGGAACGGAGCCGGCGTCGCACCGGCGGTCTTGCCTTCGATCATGCCCCGGGCGTTTTCGAGCGCCTCGTCGATCCCCTCCAACGGATCCTGTGCGGTGCGGTCGATCGATTCCTCGCCGCTGATGAGCCGCTCCAGGAACGCGACGGAATCGTCGAGGAAGCCGGCGGCGTCGTAGAAGCGATCGGCGTAGCCCCGCTGATACGCCTCGGACGGCTTCATCGTGCGGTTGTTGTCGAGGGCGTTGGTGACGATCGTCTCGATCGCGTTCCTCGCACCGACGACCCGCGGGGCCAGCTGCGTCCCTCCCCATGCGGGCAGGATCGAGAGGAACACCTCCGGGAAGGCGAGCACCTGAGCGCCGGTGGACAGGGTCCGGGCGTCGCAGTGCAGCGCGATCTCCATGCCGCCGCCCAGGCAGGCACCGTTGATGGCTGCGACGGTCGGGAACGGCAGGGCCTGCAGGCGCGCGAAGACCTCATGGCCCCGCTCCCCCGCGAGGCGGGCCGACCCCGCGTCCATCCCGGTGAACGACTTGAGGTCCGCGCCGACCGCGAAGATGAACGGCTTCCCGGTGAGTAGGAGACCAGCCACGTCATCTGCGGCTTCGAGCTCGTCGAGGGCCTCCGCCAGGGAGTCGAGCGCCTCGGCTCCGAAGGTGTTGGGCTTGTTGTGGTCCTCACCGTTGTCCATCGTCAGGAGAGCGAGGCGCCCGACGGGGCGGTCGGCGTAGGTCAGGTGGAAGCGGGTGATGGGATCGGACACGTCGGGCTCCTCGGGGTCTCGCCGGTGCTGGTCAAGCGCTCGATGGTGGTCACATCAGGCACGTTCCCACAGGACGGCGGCGCCCATGCCGAGACCGATGCACATCGTGGTGATCCCACGCTGTGCGTCGCTGTGGCGTTCGAAGCCGGCGGCCAGCTGCATCGCCAACCGTGCGCCGGAGAAGGCCAGCGGGTGGCCCATGGCGATCGCGCCGCCGTAGGGGTTGACCTTGTCGCTGTCGAGTGGCAGATCGAACTCGTCGAGGAACGTCACGCACTGGACGGCGAACGCCTCGTTCATCTCGACCAGATCGATGTCGTCCATCGTCAACCGGTTGCGCTCGAGCAGCTTGCGGGTCGCCGGGACCGGGCCGTAGCCCATCGTCTCCGGCTCGACCCCCACGAACGCGTAGTCGACCATCTTCATCTTCGGGGTCAGCCCGTGCTCGGCGATCGCGTCCTCGGAGGCGAGCAGCACCCCGCCGGCACCGTCGTTCAATCCGGCCGCGTTCCCGGCCGTGACCCTCCCACCCGGCCGGAAGGGCGACTCGAGCTCCGCCAGGGACTCCGCGGTGGTATCCGGCCGCGGGTGCTCGTCCACGTCGACGACCCGCCAACCCTCCGGTGTGCGCACCGTGATCGGTACCACGTGTGTGCCGAAGATCCCGTCGGCCTGGGCCTTGGCCGTCCGTTCCTGCGACAGCAGCGCGAAGGCATCGGCCCGCTCGCGGCTCACCTCCGGGTGCTGGTCGTGCAGGTTCTCCGCCGTGTTGCCCATCACCAGGGCCGAGGGATCGACGAGCTTGTCCGAGAGGAAGCGCGGGTTCGGGTCGATCTCGGCGCCCATCGGGTGGTTCCCCATGTGCTCGACACCCCCCGCCAGAACGAGGTCCTGCGCGCCGACGCGGATCGCGTTCCCAGCGTTCACGATGGCGGTCAGCGCTCCGGCACACATCCGGTCCACGGCGTAGCCGGGGACCCCGTTGCCCAGACCGGCCAGGATCGCGAGCGAGCGTCCGAGGGTGAGTCCCTGGTCACCGACCTGGGCGGTAGCGGCCCACGCGACGTCGTCGATGCGTTCGGGCGGGACCGCCGGGTTGCGCTCGAGCAGCGCCCGGATGGAGCGCACCGCCAGGTCGTCCGCCCGCATGTGGCCGTAGTAGCCCGTGTCCTTGGCGCGCCCGATGGGGACGCGCACCCCGTCGACGTAGTAGGCGGTCCCGGTCACGGCTCGCTCCTCGTGGGTGGAGAACACAGCGTAGGGCAACCTGGAGCGTTCGCTCCAAATCACCTCGACACCGTACCGCCCCGGGACGTCACCCCACCGGTGCCCCGCGTGGCCCAGGCCAGGTGCGAGAACCGGCCACCTGTCCGCCGGAACTCGCCCCGCAACACCACCGGCGGACCTTGCATGCCCCCTGCGGGCGAGAACCTGCCGACAGGCGGCAGCTTCTTGAACCACGGACCGCTTGCGCCGACGAGAGCGGGGCCGCCGGGCCGGATCGGGATCAGCCCGCGTCCACGCTCGCCTCGGCATCCTCGAGATCGGACTGGGCGCGCTCCCAGCGGTCCAGGAGCGAGGCCGCGCGGTCCTTGGCCGCGCCGTGCCGCGCGACGAGCTCCTTGACCCGCTCCCCGTCGGCATAGACCTCCGGGTCGGCCAGTTCGCGGGTGAGCTCTACGACCTCGGCCTCGGCCTTGCCGAGCTCCCGCTCGACCTGATCGACGGTCCGCTTGAGGTCGCGGGTGGCGCGGTGCCGAGCGTTCCGGCGCTCCGCCTCGTGTCGCTTGTCCTCCGGAGCGCGGCGGGCCGGTGCGACCTCGCCGCGGCGGCCGCTCCGACGATCCGCCGGCGCGCCGGTCCCCGCGCTCGTGGTCGGCGCCGCGCCGACGCTCCCCAGCGTCCGGGGAACGCCCGGTCCCCCGCCACGGCGCTCGAGCAGTTCCTCGTAGGTGCCGTCGTAGGCCGCGAGTCCACCCTCGCCCACCTCGACGATCATGTCCGCCGTCGCGCGGATCACGTGGCGATCGTGGGTGATGAGGACGACCGTGCCCGGGTAGGCGGCCACGGCGTCTTCGAGGACGTCCCGGGATGCGAGGTCGAGGTGGTTGGTCGGCTCATCGAGGAGGAGCAGGTTGACCGGGGACGCCATCGCCTTGGCCAGTCCCAGGCGGGTGCGCTCTCCGCCAGAGAGCTCCAGCACCTTGCGGTCCGCCAGATCGCCGGGGAACCCGAACGCCCCGAGCATCGAGCGGTGGTTGACGCCGCGGTGCCGGTCACCGAGGGCGGTGCGGAACTCCTCCAACACGGTCTTGTCGAGATCCATGACCTCGGCCTGGTGCTGGTCGACGACCGCCACCTCGACGTTCGCGCCGAGCGAGACCCCTCCCGCGACGATCGGCACCTCATCGAGCAGCGCGCGCAGCAGCGTGGTCTTGCCCGCACCGTTGGGGCCGATCAGCGCGACGGTCCGGCCCCGCTCGATCACCAGGTCGACACCGTCGAGGACCGTCAGGTCCCCGTACCGGACGGTCAGCCCGGAGACCTCGGCGACCACCCGGCCGGCCCGCGCCGGCTCCGGGAAAGCGAAGCGCGCCTTGAGCTCCCGATGGTCGGGAACGTCGATGCGCTCCAGCTTGTCCAGCTGTTTGATGCGCGACTGGACCTGGCGCGCCTTGCTCGCCTTGTAGCGGAAGCGCTCGACGAAGCGCTCCTGCTGGGCGATGACCCGGTCCTGTTGGGCCTTGGCGGCGCGGAGCGAGCCAAGGCGCTCCTCACGCTGCGCCACGAAGGAGGCGAACCCGCCCTCCTCGGCCGCGATCGTGCCGGAGCGCACCTCGTAGGCGGTCGTCGTGCCGGCCGCCAGCTCGACGATGACGTCCGCGGTGGCATCGATGAAGTCCCGGTCGTGGCTGACCAGGAGCAACGCACCCGGCAGCTCGCGCAGCGTCTGCTCGAGCCAGCCGATCGTGCCGAGGTCGAGGTGGTTGGTCGGCTCGTCCAGCACCAGAAGGTCCGGCTTGGCGAGCAACAGGCGCGCCAGCGCGACACGGACGCGCCATCCTCCGGAGAGCTCGCTGGTGTCGCGGGCGGCGTCCTCGGGTGCGAACCCGAGCCCTCTGAGCACCCGGTGTGCCTCCGACTCGAGCTCGTAGCCGCCGAGCGTGACGAAGCGGTCCT
Source organism: Nitriliruptoraceae bacterium (assembly GCA_040904745.1). GTDB lineage: Bacteria > Actinomycetota > Nitriliruptoria > Nitriliruptorales > Nitriliruptoraceae > T1Sed10-7. The sequence continues at coordinate 64,405 of JBBDSW010000183.1, read as the reverse complement.
GGACGTCGGCGTAGGTGCGCAGCAGGACGTCCTGGTCCTCGCCGGCGGTGTCGACCATCCGGGTCTCGAGCTCGCGGAGGCGATCCTCCATCGCCTGGATGTGTGACGCACCCTCCATCACGTGCTCCAGCACCGTGGTGGAGGAGCCCACGGCGTCGACGACGTCCTGGGGCAGCCACCCCATTCGCAGGTCCTTCGGCCGCGTCACGGAGCCCACATCCGGCTCCCGCAGGCCGATGAGGGTGTTGAGCAGCGTGGTCTTGCCCGAGCCGTTGCCTCCCACCAGCGCGGTGCAGGTGCCCGGTGGGAACCGGAGCGTCACGTCGGAGAACAGTCGGCGCGAGCCGAGTGTCACGGCGACGTCGGAACAGCTGAGCACGGGGGAACCTCGAGGTGACGGCGGGACTCCGAGGCGGCATCGGCGAGGAGACACCGTGGAGCGGGCATGCGGGGGTGCAGGCTACCGGCGCAGACCCGTCCTTCGCGGAACACCCCAGGCCATAGCCTGTGCGTCCGTTGCCCACCGGCCACCAGCATCCTCCCGTCCATGAGGAGTCCACCCCACCGTGCACCTCGTCTCGCTCGATCGCGTCACGGCGGCCGTGGAGGGTCGAACCCTCTTCGCGGACGCCTCCTTCGGCCTGACCTCCGACGACCACGTCGGTGTCGTCGGACCGAACGGCGTGGGCAAGACCACGCTGTTGCGGATCCTCGTCGGGGAGCGCGAACCCGATGGGGGGCAGATCGTGCCCCGTTCCGGACTCCGGATCGGCTGGCTCCCCCAGGAGATGGAGCTTCCCGACGAGGACGCGGCGACCATCGTCTCGGCCGGTGACCCTCTCGCGCGTGATGACGAGGTCGAGGCGCTGCTCGACCGCGTCGGCGTCTCCCCCAGCTTGCGTGTCGCGCAGGCCTCCGGCGGCCAACGACGTCGGGTCGCGCTGGCGCAGACCTTGCTGGCCCCGAGCGACCTGCTGATCCTCGACGAGCCGACCAACCACCTCGACGTCGACACGGTGGACTGGCTCGAGGAGGAGCTTCGTCGCCGACGCAGCGGCCTCGTGCTCGTGACCCACGACCGCTACGTCCTCGAACGCAGCGTCAACCGGATGCTGGACCTCGCCCCGCCCGCGCCGGGTGAGGCCGCCGAGGTGTTCTGGCATGACGGCAGCTACTCGTCGCTGCTCGAGGCACGCGCGGCACGTGCGGCGCAGCGGCAGCGATCGACGGCCCGCGCCCAGAACCTGCTGACCAAGGAGGTCGCCTGGCTCCGCCGCTCCCCCAAGGCCAGGACGTCCAAACCGAAGTTCCGCATCGAACAAGCGGAGCGCCTGCGTCAGGCCGCGTCCGCCGACGAGGAGGCACGCCCGCTCGAACTCGGGACCGGTGCCACCCGGCTCGGCGACGACGTGTTCGCGCTGGAGGACGTGTCGCTGGCCCGCGGGGATCAGCAGGTTCTCGACCACGTCGACCTGGGGATCGGGCCCGGCGAGCGCGTCGGGATCGTCGGCCCGAACGGCTCCGGAAAGACCACGTTGCTCCACGTGCTGGCGGGGCAGCTCACCCCGGACAGCGGCGAGGTGCGGGTCGGCCGGACCGTGCAGCACGCGGTGTTCGAACAACTGGCGACCGTGGCACCCGGCGAGATGACCGCGCTCGAGACCGTGCTGGCCATCGCCCCGCACGTCCCGCTGAAGAACGGCGAGCATCTCCCGGCACCCCGCCTGGCCGAACGGTTCGGCTTCGACGCTCGGACCCAGCGAACCCCGGTGTCGCTGCTCTCCGGCGGCGAACGCCGCCGCCTGGCGCTCCTGCACCTGCTGGTCGCCGCGCCCAACGTGCTCCTCCTCGACGAGCCGACCAACGACCTCGACCTCGACACCCTCGCGGTCCTCGAGGATCACCTCGACGGCTTCGAGGGCACCCTCGTCGTCGCCTCCCACGACCGGTTCCTGCTGGACCGCCTGACCGACCGGATCGTCGCCATCTCCGATGGTCGGTTGCGCGAGCATCTCGACTGGTCCTCGCACCGCGAGGAGGTGCTGGCCGCCCGCGCAACGGTCCCGGCAGACAGCAGGCCGAGGGTGACCCGCACGGCAGCGGACAACGCCGAACGCCAGCAGGCGCGCAAACGGACCCGACGACTCGAGCAGCGGCTCGCGAAGCTCTCCGGGGAACAGGGGCGCCTGCACCGGAAGATGGCGGGCGCGGCCGGGGATCCCGACCACCTCCTCGCGTTGCAGCAGGAGCTCACCGCGGTGGAACAGCAACTGAGGCAGGCCGAGGACGCCTGGCTGGAGTTCACGATCGACGACGGATGAGCGAACTGCACGGCTACCGGGTCCGCGCGGTACGTTGCACCTTCGGCGAACAGCGACCCTGAACCGGTGCGGCAGCTCCAGACGGCAACACCGGAGATGAGGGGAGGGGTGGGTGTCCGAGGACACGCTGCAAGGACGCGTACGCGAACGCGCAGGGCTGGGTGAGCTGCTGACCCGGGGGAACGAACGCGGGTACGTGCTGCTCTCCGAGATCGATGACCTCCGAGACCCGATCCAGGACCCCGAGGGATGGGCCGAAGAGGTCGCCACCGATGCACGCGATCGCGGCATCGAGGTGGTCGACGACCTGACCGACGACCAGACCGTGGCTCCGGATGTGCCCAACCACGGCAGTACGACGGATGGCGTACGCCAGTACCTCAACGCGATCGGCCGCGTGGAGCTGCTGACCGCGGAGGAGGAGGTCGATCTCGCCAAGCGCTACCACGCCGGCGTCGCTGCGCGGGCGATGCGCATCGACCCGACGCGGGCCTCCGACCGCCGCCGACGGAAGAAGCTCGACGCCATCGTGGAAGAGGGTGACCGGGGGCAGGAGCGGCTGGTCACCGCCAACCTGCGGTTGGTGGTCTCGATCGCCCGTCGGTACCTCGGTCGCGGTCTCTCCCTGCTGGAGCTGGTCCAGGAAGGCAACCTGGGCCTGATGCGCGGGGTGGAGAAGTTCGACCACACCAAGGGCTACAAGTTCTCCACCTACGCCACCTGGTGGATCCGACAGGCACTGACGCGCGGGACGGCGAACAAGGCCCGTTCCGTGCGACTGCCGGTCCACGTCCACGAACTGGTCGCCAAGGTCCGTCGGGCCGAGTTCGAGCTGCTCCAGGTCCTCGGACGCGATCCGACCGACGTCGAGGTGGCAGAGACCCTGGGGATCTCGACGGAGCGGCTGCTCGAGCTCCGGCTCGCGGGCCGCGAGATCACCTCGCTGGATCGGACGGTCGGCGAGGACGGAGACACCACGCTCGGCGAACTCGTCCGTGACGACGACGCGCCGGATCCCGAGACCTGCGCAACGACGGAGCTGGCGAGGCTCGAGTTGCTGGCGACGCTCTCCGAGCTCCACGAGCGCGAACGCGGGGTGCTCGAGCTGCGGTACGGCCTGAACGGCGAGGACCCGGCCACGCTGGAGGAGATCGGCGAGCGGTACGGCGTCACGCGGGAACGCATCCGGCAGATAGAGAAGAACGTGCTGGCCAAGCTCCGACACCCCACACACGCGCAGCGGCTCCGCTCGCTGTCCGAGGGCCGCTGAAGTCTCCGGTCCAAGCTGCCGATGCTGCGGGTGCGGGCCGAACGGCCCGGAGCGGAGCGCGGGCAGATGCGATGGACCTGGCACGTCGTGGGCTCCACCCTGCTCGTGGCGGCCCTGGTCGTCGGCGCCCTCGTCCCGGACATGGTGACCCCGGGGCCGGCGGGCGCGACCGAGGATCTGGCCAGGACCCGGGCCGAGCTCGACCAGGAGGCACGCACGCTCGAGGAGCTGCGTACGAGCCTCAGGCGGACGAGCGACGAGGTCGCCGCCCTGGACGTCCAGCTCGCCGAGGAGACCACGGTGCTGGCCGGGCTCGAGGAGGAGCTCGACGCTGCTCGTACGACGCTCGCACAGGCGCGGGCACGAGCCGATGCCGCACGGGCTGACGTCGCCACCGTCGACGCCGAGTTGGACGCATCGCTCGCGGACTGGTCCACCGGCCGTGATCGGCTCGCCGCGCGGGCCGTGCATGCGTTCAAGCACGGTGCAGTCCTGCACCGCGAGGTGCTCGTCCGCGGGGTGACCGGCGCCGACGACTGGCACGAGGTCACCGTCACGATGGAGACGGTCTCGCGGCTGGTCGCCGACGACCGCGCGCGTGTCGACGTCGACGCGTCGCAGATCCGGGAGACCGCGGAACTCCGCGCCGAGACCGACGAGCTCCGTGCCACCGCCGCGACGGCCGAGCGCGAGGCCGACGCCGAGGCGGACCGCGTGGGGGCGCTCGTCGAGCGTGCCGCCACGACGATCGAACGCGTCGCCGCCACGCGTGCCGAGCGCCGAGCCGTGCTGGACTCGCTGGAGGGTGACGTCACCGCACGCGCCGTCCTGGTCCAGGATCTCGAGGATCGGGTCGCCCGCCTCGAGCTGGCAGCCACCCGGGTGCTCATCCCGATCCAGGTCGACCTGGATCCGTTCGGCCCGGCCCCGACCTGGGCGGCCGGGCTCCCCGGCGACGGTGCGCGTTGGGGGGCCGCCATCGACGCCATCGCCCGGCGGAACGGCATCGATCCACGCCTCCTGGCCGCCCTGGTGTGGACCGAGTCGAACTTCCGCGCCGATGCCGTGTCACACGCCGGAGCGCTCGGCCTCGCACAGCTGATGCCCGACACGGCCCGTGGGCTCCGTGTCGATCCACGCGATCCACTCGCCAACCTCGATGGCGGGGCGCGCTATCTGCGGGGGCAACTGGAGACCTTCGGGCGCGTCGACCTCGCGCTGGCTGCCTACAACGCCGGGCCATCCCGCGTGCGCCGTGCCGGGGGCATCCCGGACATCGTGGAGACCCAGCTCTACGTCACCCGGGTCATCGAGCGTTTCGAGCGCCTCGGCGCCTGAGGCGAGCGGACGGGCCCCGTCCAGCCGGGATCGGCGCGGAGGGTACGGTCCTCGAGCCTTCCGAGGAGCCGAGGTCGCAGGTGTCCGCCGAGCCCATGCCGCCCACACCACCGCTTCCGCGTGCGACGATCCTCGCTGCCATCGTCGTCGGGGTCATCGCGGTCTCCACCTCGGCCATCCTCGCGCGGTTCGCGATGGGTGATGAGGCGGGGTTGGTGCGGTCCGGCGACGGAGCCGCATCGGCGTTGGCCATCGCCTTCTGGCGGACCTCCGTCGGATCGCTGGCCCTGGCACCGGCCGCCTGGCGTCACCGGCGCCGGAGCGGCCGGGGGCTCTCCCGGCGCCGGCACCTCCACCTCGCGGCAGCCGGACTCGCGCTGGCGGCCCACTTCGTCCTGTTCCAGGGTGCGCTCACGCTCACCACCGTGGCGTCTGCGGTCACGTTGACCACCATGTCGCCGTTGTTCGTGGCGCTCGGGGGGTGGTGGCTGCTGGGTGAACGGACGACCCGCCGCGCCTGGCTGGGGATGGTCGTCACGATCGCCGGAGCAGCCGTCATCGGGATCGCCGACGCGGGGGCGGAGGCGCTCGGCTCGGGGGCCCTCATCGGGGACGGCATGGCGCTCGGCGCGGCGATCGGCGCGACGGCCTACCTGCTGCTCGGTCGTTCTGCGCGACGCGACACCGCCACCAGTACCTATGCGGCCACCGTCTACGGCTGGGCCGGGATCGTGCTCCTCCCCGTCTGCCTGGTGGCGGGCGTTCCGTTGACCGGCTTCAGCGCGGGGACCTGGGCGGCGATCGCCGGGATCATCATCGGACCGCAGCTCCTGGGGCACACGGTGTTCAACCACCTGCTCTCGACGTTGGCGGCGACCACGGTTTCGATCGTGATCCTGGCCGAACCGGTGGGGGCCGGCCTGCTCGCCTGGTTCCTCCTGGGAGAGCTTCCTGCGCCGCTGTTCGCGATCGGCGCCCCGCTGGTACTGCTGGGCGTGCTGGTCGTGATCCGAGCCAGCGGCGCGGCTGCTCCTGATCCGACCATCAGAACACCATCGGCAGGCTCATCCGGTCGTCGACGACGCCCACGATCGCCCCGCGCGCCTGACCCTGAGCCGCCCGCTGCTCCACGGTCTCCACGAGCGCGCGCGGGTCCAGGTCCGGGTCGGGGTGACTCCCGCTGAGCAACACCAGCATCGTGCCCTTCAGCCGGCCGGCGGCCTCCAACCATCCCTGGTCGAGACCGTTGCGGGGGGCGCGTAGGAGCGCGTTCTCCCGCTCGTCGACCAGCTGCAACCCGACGCGATCGAGCTGGAAGCCGACCCGTGCACCGCGCGGCAGCTCGTGGCCGAGGAACGCCGGCAACGCGACCAGCCCCGCGTCGCTCAGGGCCTGTCGCAGTCGCGGGCCACGCCCCGACTCCGACACCGAAGCGACCAGGAGGGGCAGACCCCCGACGACCAACGTCCTGAGGGCCACCACGTCCTCCTTCGGATCCCCGGTCGTCATCGGGATGCGAGCCGGCGGTGGAGGAAGCCGCTGATCCGCCGCGGCAGCGGCCCGGGGAAGAGCTCCGATCCGTAGGCCAGCACGCGGTCCACGGGGGTCGGAAGGCACACGGCCCTCCCGGCGGCGAACGCCGCGAGCGCGGCGTGGACGACCGTGTCGGCGCTCCCAGCCAGTCGCGCGGGAACCGCATCCTCATCCGCCCCCGCGGCCACCTGGAACTCGGTCGCCGTGAAACCGGGTGAGAGCAGGAGCACGTGCACGCCGCGGTTCCGAACCTCCTCGTACACCGCTTCGGTGAAGGAGCGGACGAACGCCTTGCTGCCGCCGTAGGCGGCGCTGAAGGGACCGGGACGGTAGCCGGCCGTTGATCCGACGTTGATGATCCCCCCCAGATCCCGTTCGAGGAGCTGCGGCAGCGCGGCTCGGGTCACCTGCACGACGGCCGTCACGTTGACATCCACGAGGCGCGTGAGCGTCGCCTCGTCCTGCTCGGCGACGGGGCCGTAGGCGCCGACCCCGGCGTTGTTGATCACCAGATCCACGGGCCGATCCCGGTCACCGGCGCGGGCGCAGACCGTCGCGAGGTCCTCCGCATCCGCGAGGTCGGCCGTGACCACCTCGACGGCGACGGGCAGCGTGGCGGCGAGCGCCTCGAGGCGATCCCGGCGCCGAGCGACGAGGACGAGTTCGACGCCGCGATCCGCGAGGTGGTGCGCGAAGCGCTCGCCGATCCCGGCCGATGCGCCCGTGACCAGCGCCCGTCGGATACGTCCTGTCACGGTCACGTCCCTTCCTGCTGGCGGCGTCCGGGGTGCCCCCTGGGACGCTCCGCCGGGAGGCTACCGGCCGTCCCGACCCGTCCACGGGCCGGGTCCGGATAGGGTCGGCCAGGAGGCCCGTGGGACGAGGAGGGACCACCCGTGCCAACGCTCCGAGCCGTCCTGGCCGTGGACGGCAACTCACTCGGTCACCGCGCGTACCACTCGGTCCAGGATGCCGAACCGGGAGATGACCGGCCACTGGTCACCGGGGCGCTGATCTCGATGTTGGCATCGGCCTGGGTGCATGGGCCCTACGACGCGGTCCTCGTCGGGTTCGACCACCCGGTCAACCGTCGCAAGGAACTCGCACCGGAGTACAAGGCGAACCGCCCGCCGACGCCCCCGGCCCTGACCGCTGCGTTGCACGCCCTGCGGGGGCACCTGCACTCCTGCGGCTTCCACGTGCTCGAGCATGAGGGTGCCGAGGCCGATGACGTGCTGGCGGCGACCAGTGACACCTGTTCACGGCTCGGCTGGCGCTGCGACCTGCTCAGCTCGGACCGTGATCTCACCGCCCTGGTGGGTCCCCGGGTCCGCCTGCTCCGCCCGCGGGCGCGGTTCGCGGACCTCGTCGTCGAGGACGAGGCACGGGTGCGGGCGACCTACGGCGTGGATCCGGCCAGCTACGTGGAGCTCGCCGCACTCCGAGGCGACGACTCGGACGGCTTGCGCGGAGCGCACGGCATCGGTGCGAAGACCGCGGCCCGCCTGCTGCGGGAGCACGGCAGCGTCTCGGCCCTCTACGACGCATTGTCCGACCTTCCTCCCCGGATCGAGGCGTCGCTCCGGGAGGCACGGGCGCGGGTCGAACGTAACCTGCTCCTGATGGCACCGGTCCCCCACCTCGACGTGCGTGTGGACGAACTCACGGGTGCGATCGTCGACCCGGACCGTGTCGGCGACACCCTGGAACCGCTCGGTCTCGGGGCTGCAGCACGGCGTTTCGCTCGGGCGCTGGCAGCGCCACCCCCACCGCCGAGCGCACCCCACCCCGCCCACGACGCTGCTCGGACGGACGGACCGCATCGGGACGAGCCCCCGCGTGCTCGAGCGCTGCGTGCGGCCGCGGCCAGCGAGGGCGAGCAGGGATCCCTCTTCTGAGCGAGGTCTCCGCCACCCGCCACGGTGGCGTCAGGAGGAGAGCTAGCCTTCGGCCACCATGGACCATGTCGATCATCTCCTCGCCCAGTGGGCACGCGAACGTCCGGAGCTGGATGTCCGGGGGCTGCGCCTCTCGGCCCGCGTGATCCGGCTCCAACGGTTCCTGGACCGCCGCACCGAACTGGTGGTCAGCCACCACGGACTCAGCATCGGCGAGACGAACGTCCTGGCGGCCCTCAGACGTGTCGGCCCACCGCACACGCTCACGCCCACGGAGCTCTATCGGGAGCTGCTGCTCTCCTCTGCGGCGATGACCCACCGCCTCGACCACCTCGAGGAGCTCGGCCACGTGCGGCGGTCCCGCGCCGAGCAGGATCGACGGCAGGTCCGGGTGCAGCTGACCGAGACGGGCCGTGAGACGGTGGATGCCGTCATGGATGCCTACACCGCACAGCTCAGCGGCATGTTCACGGTGCTCGATGAGGACACCCATTCGTCGCTGGAGGAGGGACTGCGCCGGGTGCTGGCCGAACTGGAACGCGACGAGAGCGCATGAGCCACGGCGACGGTGGCCTGAGGGGCAGCATCGCCCTCACCCGGCCGATCGACCTGCTGCGCTCACTGCGACCGCTCATCTCCTCCGCCCATGATCCGACCATCCGGATACGGCGCGACGGGCTCGCCCGGGCCTCGCATACCCCCGCCGGCCACGGGACGATCGTGGTCGAGCGCGAACGGGGCGACGGACACCGGTTCTCGCTGCGAGCCTACGGCCCGGGTGCCGCGTGGCTGCTCGATCACGCTCCTGGGCTGCTGGGCGCCCGTGATGAGGTCCAGGACCTCGTTCCGGCGCACAGGGCCGTGGCCCGCGCACACCACCGCCACCCCGACCTCAGACTCGTGGCGACGGGCACGGTCGCGGATGTGCTCGCGGCGACGATCATCGCGCAGCGGGTGACCTCGCTGGAGGCCGGGAGGTCCTGGACCCGCCTCGTCCGCCGATACGGGACCCCAGCCCCCGGCCCCTTCGACCTGCTCCTGCCCCCGCATCCGAAGACGCTCGCCGAGCTCCCAGAGACCGCCTACCACGCCCTCGGCATCGAGCGCGCTCGTGCCACCCGCATCATCCGCGCGTGCGGGCAGGTGCCAGCACTGGATGCCGCCTTGGCGCTGCCGTCCGTGGAGCGCCAGCAACGCTGGGGATCGCTCCCCGGGATCGGCCCGTGGACGGCAGCACTGCTGTCACGCATCGCCGCAGGTGACCCGGACGCTGTCGAGGTCGGTGATCACCACGTCAAGCACCTCGTGTCCTGGAACCTGGCCGGTGAGCCGCGTGGCAGCGACGAGCGGATGTGTGCGCTGCTCGCTCCGTACGCGGGGCAACGGGGCCGGGTCGTGCTGCTGCTCGGGGCCGCCGGTCAGCGGCCACCGCGCTACGGCCCCCGGACCGCACCATCGTCGGCGATGGGGATCTGAGCCAAACGCCGCCGCATCAGCAGGCGACCGCGATCGGATCGCGGCCCAGAGCGCCGTCGCCATCGCGGTCCTGGCCGATCTCGCAGCCCTGCAGATCGGCCGCGAGCAGGACGATCAGCTCGTCCGCGAACGTCCGAGCCAACCACCTCGCCTGACCGTCCGTGTTCGCGATGACGGCGAGGTGGTAGCGCCGAGGGCCGTCGCCGTGCACGGTCCCCGTCAGCGCCGAGACATCGCGCAGCGTGCCGGTCTTGCCGAGGAAGCGGCCCTCGGCCACGGTGCCCCGCAGCCGGTTCTCCAGCGTTCCTGATCGTCCCATCTCGGCCATCAGCGACGACCACGTGGGAGCATGACGGCTGCCGAGCATCGCCCGATCGACCTCCACCAACAGCCGTGCCGTGACCCGGTCATCGCGTGACAACCCGGATCCGTCGGCGAAGGCCGCTGCCCCGTGCTCGATCCCGAGGGAGGCCAGGACCTGCCGCAGGGCCACCTCGCCGGAGGCGAACGAACCGATCCCGGTCCGGTGGCGCCCGACCGCCCGGAACAGCGCATCGGCCATCTGGTTGTCACTGCGCTGCATCGCGAATCGCAACAACTCCTCGAGCGGGGGGCTCGACACGGCGGCGAGCCGACCCACCAGGGGACGGTCCGGTTCGCGGACCGCGGTGGTCCCCGCGACCTCGATGTCACGCTCCTCGAGGAGCCGTACCAGCTCGGCCACGGCGTGCTGGGCCGGGGTGGCGGTGTGCTCGATCTTCACGGTCGGAGGCTCGCGCAGCTCCCCATCCTCGTCCGAGGGCCCGGCGGGAGCACGTGCGCCCTCCCCCGGTGCGTCGTCCTCGCTGCCCCCTTCCTCCTCCTCGTCGGGGTAGGTGACGATCGTGCGCGTGCCCGCGTCCACCGCCAGCCCGTCGGCGTGACGCGCGTCGAAATCGGAGAAGTAGCGGTCGGGCCATCCAGTGGCGGTCGTGGGCCCCTCGAAGCGGTCGACGACCCCGAGGACGTCGCCGTCGATACGGGTGACCCCGGCCTCGACCAGCTGATCGGCGAGATCCTCGAACGGGGTCCGAGGTCGCGCTGGGTAGATCCATCGTCCGAACTCAGGTGTGGCGAGGACGGGGTCCCCACCTCCGACGAGGACGAGGTCCCCAGCGACGACGCCGCGATCGTCGACCGGTCCGGTGCTCTCGATGCGGGTCGTGAACCGGGCGCTGGGGCCGTACGTGATCAACGCGGCTGCCGCCGTCACGATCTTCAGCGTCGAAGCGGGGAGGACCGAGGCGTCCGGCTCGTGCGAGATGACCTCGCGCCCGGCCTCATCGACGACGAGTACCACGATGCGCTCGCCCTCAGCGCGCTCCAGGAGCCCGGTCAGCAGCGTCCGCGCCTCGGCTTCGATCCGCGCACGGGAGGGTGGTGGCGGACCCGGGGTCGCCACGGCGGAGCGATCCACCACCTCAGCGCGGTCCTGCTCGTCTTGCTCCGGCTCCTCGCCCGAACCCTCCGGCGGCTCTGCCTCCCGTTCGACCTCGCGGGGCGGCGGAGCAGCGTCGTCGCGGGGCGTTGTTGGAGGCTGGCTGGAACATCCGACGGCCAGGGAGATCGCGACGAGCCCGGCCACCAGGATCGATCCGTCCCGGCCGTGGCGGGGCATCAGCTGGGGGCGTCGACGCTGTCGAGCAACCCGCGCAACTGGAAGCCCCGCGAGGGGTGGCGCAGCTTGGTCAGCGTCTTCTTCTCTATCTGCCGGATGCGCTCCCGGGTGAGCCCGAACTGCGCGCCGATGTCCTCGAGGGTGTGCTCTTCGCCATCGACCAGGCCGTAGCGGAGCATGAGCACCGTGCGCTCGCGATCCGTGAGCGCCGACAGGGCGCGCTCCACCTCCCGCTTGGCCAGCACCGCCGTCGCGGAGGACTCCGGGTCGATCGCATCGGCATCAGCGACCAGCTCCCCCATCGTCGCATCGCCGTCCTCCCCGATCGGCTTGTCGAGGCTGGCGACGTCCTGGGAGGCGAGCTTGACCTCGCGCAGCCGTTCGATCGGGAGGCCGAGCTCGGCCGCGATCTCCTGCTCCGACGGTTCCCGACCGAGCTGTTGCAGCAACGCGAACTCCGCGTAGCGGACCTTGCCCATCAACTCGTGGACGTGGACCGGGAGCCGCACCGTCCGGCCCGTGTTGGCGAGGCCCCGCTGCAGCGCCTGACGGATCCACCAGGTCGCGTAGGTGGAGAACTTGTAGCCCTTCGTGTGGTCGAACTTCTCCACACCGCGGATCAGGCCGAGGTTGCCCTCCTGTATGAGCGACAGCAGGTCGACGCCACGTCCCCGGAACTTCCGCGCGACGGAGACGACCAGCCGGAGGTTCGCCCGGATCATGTGGTCCTTGGCCCGCTCCCCTCCCCGGGCGACCATGCGGAGCTGGGCCTTGCGGCGCGGGGTGAAGCGCCCACCGGAGCCGAGCAGCACGTGAGCGGCGAGCCCAGCCTGGTAGCGCTTGGCCAGATCGACCTCGAGCTCCGGGGTGAGCAGCTCGGTGCGGCCGATCTCGTTGAGGTACTGGCGTACGGAGTCCGACGAGGCGGACAGCGGGGTGGCCTCGGGGCGGTCGGCATCCTCCACGAGGTCGTCGAGGACCTGCATCCCGAGGTCGCGAGCCCCCTGCGCCGTGTCCTCCACCCAGGTGTCGGGTTGGGTCAGCGGGTCGAACAGATCCTGCAGCTCCGAGAGCAGGACGTAGCCACGGGAGGCGCCGCGCTCGAAGAGCTCGGAGAGGGGGGTGACGTCGCTCACGTGGTCGGTTCCCTGCGGTCCATGCTCGGTGGCGAACGGGCGGGCGATCCGGGCGCGACCCCACCAGCAACCTCGGTCCGCGCCCAGCCACCCTCGGCTGGCCGCGCAGGGTACGCGCCCGTTCGGAGAACGTCAGCGCACCGTCAGGGACGCGGCCCGTCGTCGTCCCCGGCCCCATGAGACGGACGGGGACCGGGCGAGGGTGGCGACCCGCCCCCCGCGTCACCGTGCCGTTCGAGGTAGCGCTGCCACGCGCGTCGGGCGCGCTCGTCGTCATCGAGGGGTTCGGTGGACGCATGGCCAGCATCGCCGGTACCCGGCTCGGGCCCATTCGTGGCAGGAGGTCCAGCGTCGGACGGGCGCTCGTCGTGCAGCCGACCGATCGCCACCGAAGCCGCCAGCGCGGTGGTGAAGGGGACGGCGGCGATCAGGCCGAGTGATCCCACGATGGTCTTGATGACCTCGACCGCCAGGACCTCGGTGTTGAGGATCTCCGTGATGGGCAATCCGCCGGTGTGGAACAGCAGCAGCAGCGCGATGGATGCCCCCGTGTACGCCAGGAAGAGGGTGTTGACGACCGAAGCGATGTGGTCACGACCGACCTTCATCGCGCGGGTGAACAGCTGCGTCCAGCTGAGATCGCGGTCGGTGTCATGCAGAGCGAAGACGGTCGACGCCTGGCTGATGGTCACGTCGTCGACCACCCCGAGTGCGGCGATGATCAGGCCAGCGAGGACGAGTCCCTGCAGATCGAGTCCCTCGACCGCGAAACGCGCGAACACCGCGTCATCGGAGGAGAACCCCGTGATGCGACCCTGCTCGATGAAGATCAGAGCCAGACCGATGGTCAGGACCAGGGCGCCAGCCGTGCCCACGATCGCCGAGGTGGTCATCTCGTTGACGCCGTGGGTGAGGTACAGCGTCACCACCATGACCGCCATGGCGCCGACGAAGGCGACCAGTGGCGGACTCGTCCCGGCGATGATGGCGGGCACGATGAAGCGGACGACGATGAACAGGGAGATCCCGAGGCCGAGCAGTGATCGGAGCCCGTGCCAGCGCGAGATCACCAGCACGGTGACCACGAACAATCCGAGGAGGACCAGCAGGGTCGGGAGCCGTTGGAAGTCCGTGATGAAGTACTGGACGTCCCCGTCCGGTCCCGTCGTGCGGTCCAGCGCGACGCGGTCCCCGACACGCACCTCCGGGAAGCCGTCGGTGTTGACCTCGAGGGTGACCTCGGACCCGGCGTCGGGCCCGTCGAGCAACCCGACCTCGATGCGCGCCATCTCGCCGGACAGCCCCGCGATCTCGTCGGCCTGACCGGCGAAGTGCTCGACCGCGACGATCTCGCCATCGATGAGCGTCGCCGGGCCTGCGTCCGCGTCCTCCGCCGGCAGCGTCGCCGGCCGTGGCCACAGGAGGACCAGGGCGACCAGCGTGGCCACCGTCAGGACCCCGACGACCCACAGCAGACGTCGATGGGTGAGCGCGGTCCGATCCACAGCTCGCTCCTCGCAGGCGATGACTCGCACGGACGCCCGTCGGCGCGTGCCGACGGGCGTCCGTGAAGCGTAGGCGTGTGCGGGTCAGGCGGCCCGGTCCAGCACGTCGAGGAGGCCGGAGAGGTTGTGGGCCCGGGAGGGGTGTCGGAGCTTGGCGAGCGCTCGGTTCTGCATCTGCCGGATCCGCTCTCGGGTGAGGCCGAAGTGCGCCCCGATCTCCTCGAGCGTCTGCGGCTCCTGCCCACCGAGACCGAAGCGCAGGATCAGGATGATGCGCTCGCGGTCGTCGAGTGCCTTCAGCGCGGCATCGATCTGACTGAGCGCGTCACCCTCCAGCGCGGTGTCCGCGGGGTCGATCTGCCCGGTGTCCGCGATGAGGTCACCCATGGTTGCGTCGCCGTCCTCACCGATGGGACGGTCCAGGCTCACGAGCTCCTGCATGGCGTCACGGACCTCGCGTACGCGCTCGACCGTGAGGCCGACCTCGTCGGCGACCTCCTCCTCGCTCGGATCGCCACCCTTCTGCTGACGCAGACGCAGCTCGGCCGCACGGAGCTTGCCGTACAGCTCCCAGACGTGTGCCGGGACACGGATGGTGCGCCCCTTACTGGCGACGCCGCGCTGCAGGGCCTGCCGGATCCACCAGACCGCGTAGGTGGAGAACTTGTACCCCTTGGTGTGGTCGAACTTCTCGACCGCACGCAGGAGGCCGAGGTTGCCCTCCTGGATCAGCTCGATGAAGTCGAGGTCGCGACCGGAGAACTTGCGAGCCTGAGGGACGACCAGGCGCAGGTTGGCCTGGACCATCCGCTCCTTCGCTCGCTCACCATCACGGGAGATGCGCTTGAGGCGCACCTTGCGCGACCGTGTGAGCTGGTCGCTGAGGTCCTTGAGGAGCTGGTCGGCGGACATGCCGGCCTGGTAGCGCTTGGCGAGGTCGGCCTCGTCCTCCTTGGTCAGCAGGGCGTGACGGCCGGCGTCGTTGAGGTACTGGCGCACGAGGTCGGTGGTCAGCGCTGCCGAGGCATCACTGACGACCTCCTCGGGGGCATCGTCGGCGACATCATCGATGACCTGCATGCCCTGGTCGGTTGCGGTGACGATGGCGTCGTCGACCCACGTGTCCCCGTGGAGTTCGGGAACGTGGAGTTCCTGGAGCTCCGAGAGCAGCACGTAGCCGCGCTCGGAGGAGCGCTCGAGGAGTTCCTCGACGGCGACCTCGGCGGTCGGGAGATCGGTGGGGTTCACCTAGCCTCCTAGCGGTAGGGCAAGATGGTCCTGCGTGCGGGCACGCCTGAACCTGGGAGCGGGTGCGGCGGATGAGGATGGCTTCGTTGCCGACCCTCGCACATGTGGTTCGGAGCTGCGAGGCCGGTGGTGCCGACCTTCGCCGGGGGACCACCCTCGGCGATCGTCGAGATGGTGGGCGTCCGGACGGGGCGATCGGGGAGCGGTGGCCTTCTCCGAGCCGTAACCGTGACAACGCACGATGCCTGGTGCGTCCTCCCGAAACCACCTTGACGTGCGTTCAGCGCACACTCACCGTGCCCGGACGCGCTGGTGGGCCACGACGTGACCGTCCACGCAGGTGACCCCCTCCGAGAGCAGGAACGCGGCGTGCTCCTCCTCGAGCCCCGGAACGAGCCTCCCGGTGCTGCTGATGACCCGCCACCAGGGCCGCGTGCCACCATCGCGGCGGAGCACCTGTCCGACCGCCCGAGCGGCGCCCGGCCGTCCGGCTTCGCGTGCCACCTCGCCGTAGGTGAGCAGGTCACCGGGACCGGTCGCATCGACGACCGCGAGCACGCGGCGCGCGAACGGCGACCGTGACCTGCCGTCGGGTCCGCCTGACACGCCAACCTCCCGCCCGGCGCTCGACGACTACCGTAGGAGGCCATGCGGCACCCGTGCGCCGAGGAGCCCCACCGTGATCACCGCCTTCGTGCTGCTCGATGTCGAGGTCGACCGGGTCCCTGAGGTAGCCGAGACGCTGTGCCACCTCGACGGCGTCACCGAGGTCTACTCGGTCACGGGTCGCTACGACCTGATCGTGAAGGTCAAGGTGCCCCGGAACGAGGAGCTCGCCGACGTCGTCACGGCGGGCATCGGCAAGGTCGACGGCATCCGGGGCTCGGAGACCGTCATCGCCTTCCGGTCCTACGCCGAGGACGTCCTCGACGCCGGCTTCGCACTCGGCCAGGATCCGCGCGGCTAGGACGGCACCGCACCCTTCTGTGGGTAGGCGATGCGCGGGTGGTAGATGCCGACCAGGGACTCGACCAGGGTCTCGCGCGCGGTCATGAGTTCGCGGAACGTGAGGTCGGCCTCCTCGAACTGCCCGTCGTCGAGGCGTTCCTGGAGCAACCGGTCCACCGTGGTCTCGATCTCCTCGCGCGGCAGGGTGCCACGCGACATCGCCATCGCCCGCGTCGTCGCCTCGCAGCAGTCGGCGAACAACAGCAGTGCCGCTTCCTTGCTGTGCGGCTTGCTCCCCCGGTAGCGGAACGCGGCCTCGTCGACGGCATCTCGGTCGCCACCGGACGCCTGGACCGCTTTGTCGTAGAAGTAGCTGACGAGCATGGTGCCGTGATGGCTACCGATGCAGGCCACCACCTCCGGCGGCAACCGATGCTCGATCGCCATCTCGACCCCGTCGACGACGTGGTTCTGGATGATCGTGGCGGACACGCGCGGCTCGAGCTCGTCGTGCGGGTTGGCGATGCCCTGTTGGTTCTCGATGAAGAAGTGCGGCTGGCGGACCTTGCCGATGTCGTGGTACAGCCCCGCCACGCTGCCGAGGAGGGCGTCCGCACCGATCGCCCGACAGGAACGCTCGGTCAGCGACGCCACCATCACCGAATGGTTGTAGGAGCCGAGCGCCTTGGTCTCCAGCTCCCGGAGCAACGGGTGGTTCCGATCGGCGAGGTCGAGGAGCGCCGTGACCGTCGGCAGCCGGAACAGGGTCTCCAGGAAGGGCATCGCGCCCTGGACCGCGAGCGCCGTGACCACGCCGTTCAGCGCACCGGCAGCGACCGCGATCAGGAGCTGATCCTCCGGCCCGAACACCAGCACGGTGACCGCGGCGGCCACCGGGTACGACAAGCCCGCCCGGAGCGTCGCGGAGCGCAGGTCGGAGCGCTTGGCCATGTCGGTGGTCAGCGGGACGCTGATCAGCACGACGATGGCGGCGAACAGCGCCACCGACCCGGCGTTCGGGCGCACGAGCAGGACGAGGACGGCGGCCGGCAGCATCGTGGCGATGCCGATCACCGGATGGATCAGGAGCGCGACCAGCATCGCCAGCGCCCCCGCAGGCACGGCGAACAGCCATCCCGGTGAGGTCACGTCCACGACGGCGGTGACCCCGACGACCAGGACCGCGTAGGCGACGACCAGCGAGGCGAGCAGCACCAGCTTCTTGCTGCTCACCCACACCCGCGGCTGCATCCGCGCGAGGTAGATCGCGGCGACGACCGTGACCATCAGCATGGCTGCCGTCGCCGCCAACCAGGACAGCCACGGACTCCCTCCCGTGAGCCCCAGCTCCTCGATCGCCCGCTCCGCCAGAGGATCGACGACCTGGCCCTCGCGCACGATGGCTTCCCCCGCACGCCAGGTCTGGGTCACGTCCTCGACGCTCTCGGCAGCGCGTTGCCGAGCTGCCGAGGTGGCATCCGGGTCGACGGTGACGGTGGGGCGCATCATCTGGCGCAGCACCGGAGCCACGATCTCCGGCCCGGCGTCGCCCGGCAGGGAGCGAAGCGCCAACTCGACGGGCAACGTGTCGTCGAGGAGGGCGTCGACGCCCTCCTCCTCGACCCGTTCGCGCGCCAGTTCCTGGGCGATCGCGATCGTCTCGCGCTCGACGACGTCCAGCTGGTTGTCCGACAGCGAGACGAGCGCGGCGATGACATCCGCGTCCAGCTCCGTCTCGAAGGTGTCCAGTCGTTCGCGCTGTTCGTCGGCCGGGGGTGATCCACCGCCCAGGTCTCCCCCATCCGCTCCGTCGGCGTCGCCCTCCCGGACCTCGCGGGTGGCGATGAAGACCGCTCGGACATCCTCGACGATGGCGGTCTGTGCCGCACGATCAGGCGTCAGCACGGGCTCGACCGACTCCGCTGCCGTGCGCCGGGCCGTGTCGCTGGCCGCCTCATCGGTGACGGCCACCTGCTCCTCGGCGAAGACCGTCCGCGGTGCCGGCTCACCGGCACGGATCGGCTGTTCCTCCGCGACGGAGCCGAGTGCCACCACCACGGGCACGATCAGCACGACGATGGCTGCCGACAGCAGCCGCTGGACCACGAGGGGACGATCGGCGAGGTTCACGAGGCGGGGAGCCTCCAGGTCGGGTACCGCGGGCGACGGCGCGGTGTGGAGCGAGCCGGTGCCACCTGGCATCGCGGTGGGTGCGTCAACGCCCCGCGTAGTGTCGCCCATGAACCCAGGATCCGCGCAACCGCGACGGTCCACCCGCGTGAGGGAGCCACCGACGCGCACGGCCGTGGCCGCCCGTGGGCCGGTGTGCCGTGGCGGGCATGGCCACCTCGATGGCCCGTTAGTCTGCGCGCTCAACGCCCACCCGACCCCGCGAGGCGCAACGTGGAGAGCATCGACCCGTCGCCGTGGGTGGCGCTCGACCGCGCCTCGTGGGCCAGGCTGGGGCCGACCACCCCGCTGACGCTGACCGAGGAGGACCTCCGACAGCTCAGGGGGATCAACGAGGACATCTCGCTCGACGAGGTCGCCGACGTCTACCTCCCCCTGTCCCGCCTCCTGAGCCTCTACGTGGGTGCGACCCAGGATCTCCACCGCGCGACACGCACCTTCCTCGGCTCGACCGCCGACAAGGTCCCGTTCGTGATCGGCGTCGCAGGGTCGGTCGCAGTGGGCAAGTCCACGACCTCACGCATCCTCCAGGCGCTCCTCGCCAGGTGGCCGAACCATCCCGAGGTGGCGCTGGTGACCACCGACGGGTTCCTCTACCCCAACGCCGAACTCGAACGACGGGGTCTGTTGGATCGCAAGGGGTTCCCCGAGTCCTACGACACCGCTGCACTCGTGCGTTTCGTCGGCGAGATCAAGGCCGGAGCGACGCGGGTGCGGGCCCCCGTGTACTCACACCTGCACTACGACGTCCTCCCGGAGCCGTCCGTGGAGGTCAGCCAGCCGGACATCCTGATCGTCGAGGGCCTGAACGTGCTCCAGACCAGCACGGACAGCGACCGTCGGGTGTTCGTGTCGGACTTCTTCGACTTCTCGCTCTACGTCGACGCGGACGAGGAGGACGTGCGCCACTGGTACGTCCAGCGGTTCCGCAAGCTTCGCGACACCGCCTTCCAGGATCCGCGATCCTACTTCTCGCGCTACGCGAACCTGTCCGACGACGAGGCCGACGCCGAGGCGAAGGGGATCTGGGAACGCATCAACGGCCGCAACCTCGTCCAGAACATCCTGCCGACCCGCAACCGCGCCGATCTCGTACTTCGCAAGGGCCCGGACCATGCGGTCGAGCGGGTGTGGCTCCGCAAGCTCTGATCGGTCCGAGGTGGGCTCAC
Source organism: Nitriliruptoraceae bacterium (assembly GCA_040904745.1). GTDB lineage: Bacteria > Actinomycetota > Nitriliruptoria > Nitriliruptorales > Nitriliruptoraceae > T1Sed10-7. The sequence continues at coordinate 44,716 of JBBDSW010000183.1, read as the reverse complement.
CGCTGGCTGGTGACCTCAGCCGGCGCCTGCCCGATCGGCCGCCAGGCGGCCAGGACCCCCCGCACGGCGGTCACGACCGCGAGCGGTTGGTCGAGGAGCAGATGATGATGCGCTTCGGGGACCTCCAGCATCGGAACGCCGGCGGCGGCGGCCGGGGCGCCCGCTAGGAGTTCCGCCATGTGTTCGCGCACGGAGTCATCGACGATCGCCGAACGCTCGCCGTTGACGACGGCCATCCGACAGCCGGCCCGTGCGAGCTGGGGCGCGAACTGGCTCGGATGCGACAGGCCGGCACGGGCGGTGAACACCCGCGGATCGAACTTCCACGTCCAACCGGTCCGGGTCTCGGTCAGGCTCTGCCGGGCGATGTACTCCAGCAGCCAGACGTTCTCGCACGGCTGGGGCGGCACGAGGTAGAAGTGCTCCATGCCGGTGGCAAGGTCGGGATAGGTCTTCGGCTGACGGAACATCCGCCCGTCACGCCCCTCCTCCGACTCCGGGTCGGGCCGCCGGAGCGGGGCGTCGAGGATGACGGCGCCGGCGAGCGCATCACCGTGGTTGGCGGCGAGCACGATCGTGATGAACCCCCCCATCGAGTGCCCGACGACCAGGGGGCGGCCGCCTTCGCCGGCGTCCTCCGCCGCCGCCAGGATCTCCTCTGCCCACTGCGCCGCGTCGTAGCGGTCGCGTCGGTCGCTGTCCCCGTGGCCGGAGAGGTCGACCGCCACGACGCGGTGGTTGCGCGCCAGGCTCGGACCGATCGCCGACCACCAGCGGGCATGGGCGGCCCCTCCGTGGACCAGCACCAGCGTCGGATCACCGCGCGAGCCCCACGCCAGCCAGGCGACCTCCGCGCCGTCGACGGCCACTCGGCCCCGGTCGCATGGGGCCTGCAGCGCCTCGACGAACCAGGAGGGCGAGCCCATGGGGGCGAGCATGGGGTCGGGCACCGATGACACGAAGTGACCTCCACTGGCGGGCGGAACGCGAGAGCCTAACCCGTTCCGTTCTGCACGCTCACACGGCGACCGGCGCCCTGAGCTAGCGTGGCGAGTCACCCGTCATTCCACCCCGTGTCCCGTCCATCGCCTCGGGACGCCATCGAGGTCGTGAGTGTCCGCGCCTTCCGGCCCCCGCACCACCGCCCCAGCGAGCCTGGCCGCCAGCTATGGACCGGTCGAGGCTGCCCAACTGGTGGCGCTGAGCCTGATGTGGGGCATGTCCTTCCTGTTCGTCGAACTCGCGCTCGCCGAGCTCGGGCCGGTCTGGATCGTGGCCGGACGTACGAGCGTGGGCGGGCTCGTCCTGCTGGTGATCCTCCTCCTGCGAGGCAAGCGTCTGCCCAACACCGCATCGCTGTGGGGGAGGCTGCTGATCCTCGGGATCATCAACAACGCGACGCCGTGGACGCTCCTCGCCTGGGCGCAGCAGACACTGCCCTCGGGGCTCACCGGACTCCTGATGGCGATCGTGCCCACCTCGACCCTCCTCGTCTCCGCGGCGGTCGGCTTGGAGCGCATCACGCCCCGCCGCATCATCGGGCTGCTCCTGGCATCGGCCGGGGTGGCGTCGATCGTCGCCGGCGATCTGGAACAGCCGGGCCGGGTCATCGCCGTCCTCGCCGTCGTGGTGGCGACGCTGCTGTACGCGCTCGGCGCCGTGTTCGCCAAGAGCCGCGTGTCCGGTAGTGCCCCACCCCTGGTGCTGGCGACGGGGCAGGTACTGACCGCCGCGGCCGTCACGATCCCGATCGCCTGGGTCGTCGAAGGTGGCGGCCCAGGGCTCAGGTCCCTGTCCCTGGTACCCGCGGGAGCGGTCCTGCTGCTCGGAACGTTCGGTACCGGGCTGGCCTTCCTCGTGTTCTACAGCCTCGTCGCCAAGGTCGGTGCGACCAACGCGACCTTGACGACCTACCTCATCCCGGTGGTGGCGGTGCTCGCAGGGGTCCTGTTCCTCGACGAACGCCTGGCGGTCACCGCCGTGGTCGGCGGCATCCTGATCCTGATCGGTATCTGGCTGGCGCAGCGCACGCCCACCACGGTGACGACCCCGCGGTGACCGAGCCCCCGGATCGACCTCCTAGCCTGGGCACCGACCCCCGGGAGAAGAGCAGGAGCGCGCACACCCATGGCCCCCGGTGAGGACCCACGGTCACTGCAGCGGCAACAGCAGCTCTGGACGGCGTTCGTGGTGGGGGTCCTGCTCCTGGCGACGCTGCTGACGCTGGTCGTCGATGTCACGCCCACCCTGCCGATCGCCCTCCCTCTGGTGCTGGCACTCGCCCTCGGGGCCGCGGGCTACCTCGCCACGGTGGGGATCGACCGCGTCTTCGCGGCCAGTCCCCCGGCTGATGACGGGCGGGCTCTCGGTGAGCTGCGGGCACGGCTCGTGCTCCAGGCGGTGATCGCCGAGAGCCTCGTGCTCGTCACGACGGTCATGGCCGCCACCATCGGCCCGCGCTGGAGCATCGCGATCGGAGGGCTGGCGGCACTGGCGATCCTGCTGCGCGTGAGACCACGGACGTCCCGCCTTGCCCGGTTCGACGCCGCGTGGGCCGTCCAGGAGGCCGATGTCTCGCTGCTGCGTGGTCTCGCCGGACGGAACGATCCCGAGGACCCGGGGCCGACGAAGACGTCATGAACGGGCCGGAGGTGCCGACCCGTGACGGAGAGGAGTGGACGTGGCCAGCGAGTACGACGCGATCCTGTTGGTGTCCTTCGGCGGACCCGAGCAGCCCGACGAGGTGATCCCGTTCATGGAGAACGTGACCCGGGGCCGCGACATCCCCCGCGAGCGCCTCGAGGAGGTCAGCCAGCACTACTTCGAGTTCGGGGGCCGCTCCCCCATCAACGAGCAGAACCGCGCGCTCCAGGCCGCGATCCGCGAACTGTTCGCCGCCGAGGGGCCGGACCTGCCCGTCTACTGGGGGAACCGCAACTGGCATCCCCTCCTGCCGGACACGCTCACCCAGATGCGCGACGACGGCGTGACGCGCGCCCTGTGCCTGGTGACCTCGGCGTTCTCGTCGTACTCGGGCTGCCGGCAGTACCGCGAGGATCTCGCCGAGGCTCGCGCACAGGTAGCGGGTGCTCCGGAGCTCGACAAGCTCCGCGTCTACTACAACCACCCGGGCTTCCTCGAACCTCAGGTGGACTCCATCCTGGAGGCGCTCACCCGGCTCCCGGCCGACGTCCGCGACCACGCCCAGGTGGCGTTCACGACCCACTCGATCCCGCGGACCATGGCCCGCCACTGCGACTACGAAGCGCAGCACTACGAGGCCGCTCGCATCGTCATGGAGCTCCTGGCCGAGCGCGCACCGATGCCGGACGGTGGGGAACGCCCGTGGCAACTGGTGTACAACTCCCGTTCCGGCCCGGAGTTCGTCCCGTGGCTCGAACCCGACATCAACGACCACCTCGAGGAACGGCACGAACGTGGGGTCCCCGGCCTGGTGTGCGTACCGATCGGGTTCGTCTCGGACCACATGGAGGTGATCTACGACCTCGATGTCGAAGCTGCGGGCACGGCGCAGCAGCTGGGACTCGCCTTCGCCCGAGCGGCCTCGGTCGGGACCGATCCCCGGTTCGTGGCCATGATCCGAGAACTGGTGCTCGAACGCCTCGAGGACGCTCCCCGGCGGGCGCTGGGAACCCGTGGGCCGAACCACGATGCCTGCCCGGTGGACTGCTGCTTCACCCCGGGGCAGGAAGCCAAGGAGGTGGTGGCCGCTGCCACGCCGCCGCAGCGACGGTGAACGTCACCACCCGACGTCGGTGGTGGAGGCAGGACGGCCGGCGGTCTACCGTGGGGAGGCCAACGGTCCCCGGACGAGGAGTTCGCGATGACGACGCGTCGGACCCGACAGACGCGGCGCGGCGCCGAGGCGGGCGACGCCGCGGTCGAAGCGTTCGAGACGGCCCGGCTAGCGGCAGCCGCCGACATCGTCTCGTCCGACGAGGCGCTGGAGTGGTTGGCACACACCGTTGGACGGGAACTGGACCTCGGGATCGATGAGGAACCCGGGGACGAGCCCGCCTGACCCGCGGGAGGGGTGGGGGATCCTGACGATGGAACTCGTCCTCGTGCGGCACGCGCAGCCGGAGTGGAACCGCGGCCAGGAAGCGCAGGTCGACCCGCGCCTGACCGATCTCGGTCAGCGCCAGGCCGAGCAGTTGGCTGCGACCCTCTCGGATGAGCGCTTCGACGAGGTGCTGGTCTCCACCGCGCGACGGGCCCGGCGTACCGCTGCGCCGCTGCTGGAGACGGTGTCCGCGGAGACCGTCACCGAGCGCGCCTGGCTCCACGAGATCCACATGCCGGCGTCCTGGCAGGGCTCACCCGCCGAGGAGGTCGGCCGGAGGCTCGCCGAAGCGCGGGGACGACCCCGAGCCAACTGGTGGGACGGGATGCCGGGCGGCGAGTCGTTCCACGACTTCCACGCCCGCGTCACCCTCGGCCTCACCAACGAACTCGCCGAGGTGGGCGTCAGCCGGGACGAGGAGCGCCTGTGGACCGTGCCGGAGTTCCCGCGCCGCACGCTGGTCGTGGCCCACGCCGGTACGAACTCGGTCGTCCTCGGTCATCTGCTCGGTCTCGAGCCCGAGCCATGGGAGTGGGAACGTTTCAGCAGCGCCCACGCCTCGATCACGGTGCTCCGGGCCGTCCCGATCGCCGGCCGTCACATCTTCAGCCTGGAGCGCTTCAGCGACGTCGCCCACCTCGACGGCGTCGGCGTGACCCGCTAGGGCGCCGCTGCCGGCCCGGCGTGCGATCCGGTCCCGCGCAGCGGGTTCGGTTCGCCGACCGCCGGCTGACCGTGCGACTCAGTCCCGCAGGGCGGGTTCGGCGGGGGCCCGCTCCCCGGGGAGCGGGAACCAACGCAGCGCCTCGATCTCCGGAGGCAGCCGCAGCGGCTCCTCGGCCAGCGGCGGCGCGCCACGGCGCAGGATCTCGGCGGCATCGGCCAGGACATCGTCCAGGGCCGTGTCCGGGAGCTGGAGCCGACGGCTCGGCCAGGTCACCGCCCCATCCGTGTACCGCACGTCGTCCAGCGACATCGGCGGGGGAACGCGGCCGTCCCGGTGGGTCCAGCGTCCACTCGCCGGGTCGAAGCGGTAGGCATCCACCAGCCGCCATCCGTCGCGCGCGATCATCCGGACGGCCTCGATCAGGAACGAGATCACCGCGTCGGTCAGGAACCAGGTGAAGTTGATCCGCACCCAGCCCGGCTTCAGGCCGGTGTAGCCACAGGAGATGGCACGCTCGAAGGCGTGCGAGCGCTCGTCGTCGATCCCGAGCAGCCGGTGCCCGTACGGGCCGGCGCACGAGCACCCACCCCGCGCCTGGATGCCGAACAGGTCGTTGAGCAGCGCGACGACGAACTCGTGGTGGAGATCTCCCGAGCCGTGCTGCACCACGAAGGACACGATCGAGAGCCGCTCGGCCGCGAGGTTGCCGAGGATCTCCAACGTCGGCTCATCCCGCCAGGCATCGATCGCCCGGGTGATGGCGGCACGCTCATGCGCGAGGATCGTGTCGGTGCCGACGGCCTGCTTCAGCTGGAAGACCAGGCCGGCACGGACCGCGCCGACGATGTCTGGGGTGCCACCCTCCTCCCGCTCCTCCAGCTCATCGAGGTAGTCGTGCTCGGCGGCGTTGACGTAGGCGACCGTGCCGCCACCGGGGACGGTGGGGACGGGGCTCGTGAACAGCTCCCTGCGGGCGATCAGGAGCCCCGGCGTCCCCGGACCGCCGATCAGCTTGTGCGGGGACACGAACACGGCGTCCTTGTGATCGAGATGGGCATCGTCGCGCGAGCCGTCCGAGGCAGCACGGTGCGGCGCCATGGACACCTCGACGTACGGGGCGGCCGCTGCGCAGTCCCACAGTGCGAGCGCACCGTGCCGGTGCAGGAGGACCGAGACCGCGCGGGTGTCGGTGAGGATGCCGGTCACGTTCGAAGCGGCTGAGAAGGATCCGATCCTCAGCGGACGGTCGGCATGGTCGATCAGGGCTCGCTCGAGCGCGTCGAGATCGACGTGCCCGTCCGCGTCCTCGGGGATCGTGACCACGTCGGCGATGGATTCGCGCCACGGAAGCTCGTTCGAGTGGTGCTCGTACGGGCCGATGAACACCACCGGGCGCTCATCCGCGGGGATCTGGCCGGTGAGGTCGTAGCGCTCATCGAGCTGCGTCGGCAGCCGTAGGCCGAGGGCGTGGACGAGTTTGTCGATGGCCCCGGTCGACCCCGTGCCGGCGAAGAGCACGACGTGCTCGTCCCGGGCCCCGAAGGCCTCGCCGATGATCCGGCGGGCATCCTCACGGAAGCGGGTCGTCTGTCGCCCGGTCCCCGAGGTCTCCGTGTGGGTGTTGGCGTACAGCGGAAGGACGACCTCGCGGAGGTGGTCCTCGATGAACCCCAGCGCACGCCCGGACGCCGTGTAGTCGGCGTAGACCACCCGTCTCGGGCCGAACGGGGTGTCGACGGCCTCCGTGTCGCCGATCACGGCACCGCGCACCGCGGCGACCAGAGCCTCGCGCTCCGCGGCTGAGAGTTGCTGCACCGGCTCGCCTCCTCCCGGCCGCGGGGCGACCAGGCACCGGACACCGTACCGGCGGTGGCAGCCCGGGACCGAGGTTGGCCATCACCCCTGCGAGGATGGACACTGCCCGCTGCCTTCGGCCGAGCGCGGCCTCGGAGGAGAGACGAGGGGACCAGGTGAGCGAAGAGAACGCGGCCTCGGGCTGGGGTCCGGAGATCGAGGCGCGACGGCGGCGCGTCCCGTTCGTCCGGATCCTCCTCGTCCTGCTCGTCCTCCTGCTGGTCGTGGCCCTGATCTTCGCCCTGTGGTTGCCCACGCGGCTGGCACGCGAACCGGTCGATGGTCTGGCGCGCGGAGGTGGATCCCCGCGGCACATCCTCGTCACCGGGTCGGACAGCCGCGAGGGGCTCTCGCCCGAGGAGCAGCGCGAACTCTCCACCGGGTCGGCGAGCACGTTCGAGGGAGAGCGCACGGACACGATCTTCGTCCTGACCGTCGAAGGCGATCGGACCGCGATGCTGGCCTTCCCCCGCGATCTGTGGGTCGAGCGCTGCGACGGGACGCTGGGGCGGATCAACGCCGCGATGGGGATCGGGGGGCCGAGCTGCCTGGTGGAGACGATCCGCGACGTCTCCGGCATCCACGTCCATCACCACGCTCGGATCACGTTCGGCGGCTTCCGGGACGTGGTCGATGCCGTCGGCGGGGTCGAGCTGTGCCTGGACGAGCCGATCGCCGACCGTGACGCGGGCATCGATCTCCCGGCAGGCTGCCAGGTCCTCGATGGGACCGACGCACTGGGCTACGTCCGGGTCCGAAAGATCGACGACGACCTCCAGCGGATCCAGCGCCAGCAACGGTTCGTCCGCGCCCTGGCTACCGAGGTCACGCAGCCGAGCGTGCTGTTGAACCCGCTCACCCTCTGGCGACTGTCCGGTGACATGGGGCAGGCCGTGACCGTCGACGACTCGCTCGGCCTCCCCGGGTTGGTGAGGCTCGCCCGGGGCGCTCGTGCACTGGCCGGTGGGAACGTGGTCACCCACACGGTCCCCGTGGCCCCGCGGACCACCAGCGGTGGGGCGTACGTGCTCGATCCCCAGCAGCCGGACGCGGAGACACTGTTCGCCCGGTTCCGTGATGGCAGCGTCCTCGATGAGGTCGTCACCGAGGACGAGAACGGTCAGACCCCGGCCCGCGAGGACATCCGGGTCAGCGTCGCCAACGGCGCGGGCGTCGCTGGCCTGGCAGGCTCGATCGCCGACGAACTGGCAGCGCTCGGCTACGAGATCGACGCGGTCACCAACGCGGAGCCGACCGAGCGGACCGTCGTGCGGCATCCCCCCGGTGATCGGCCCGCCGCCGAGCGCGTCGCCGGTGACCTCCCAGGAGCGAGCACCCTGCAGGAGACCGACGAGGTGACCCACGTGACCATCGTGCTGAGCAGCGACGCCGCGGAGGACCAGTGACCGAACCGTTGAAGCTCCTGACCGTCTGTCTGGGCAACATCTGCCGATCACCGACCGCCGAGGCCGCCCTCGCCGAGGCGGCGGCAGCAGCCGTGGACCTGGCCATCGAGGTCTCCTCGGCCGGCACGGGCGCCTGGCACGTCGGCGAGCCCCCTGACCATCGGATGCGCGCGGCCGGCGCCCACCACGACCTGCGCATCGAGGGCACCGCCGTCCAGGTCACCGCGCCGGCCATGGTCGAGGCCGATCTCGTCCTGGCCATGGACCGGCGCAACCTCGCGGAACTGCAGGTGCTCGCCGAGACCGCGGGTGTGACGACGCCGGTCGTGCTGTTCCGCCGCTTCGATCCCGCGACGGACGACGATACGGACGTGCCCGACCCGTACTTCGGTGGGCCCGACGGCTTCGACGAGGTCGTCGCCATCTGTCGGCGCACGGCCAACTCGCTGGTCGCAGCGCTCGTCTCCGGCGGGATCGAGGGTGCGCTCCGATACGGCCGGGCCCCGTCGGAGATCGACGGGACCTAGCGGTGCCCACCCTGCCAGCACTCCCGGCCGGGCTGCCGCCCGTGGTGCGATCCGAGCCGTTGTCCGGCGGGTCGATCGCCGCCGTCTGGCGTGCCGTGCTGCGCGACGGTCGCGAGGTCGTGGTCAAGGAGGGCACCACCCCCGCCGAACTCGAGGCGGAGGGCCTGGAGGCGCTGCGTGCCGCCGGCGGTCCCGTGCCCGCCGTCCTCGCCTCCGCCGGAACCGTCCTGGTGCTCGAACACCTGGACGGGCCGCGGGGTGATCGTCGCGATCTCGGACGGTCCCTGGCTCGGGTGCACCGCACGATCGACCGGAGCTTCGGCTGGCACCGCGACAACGTCATCGGCCCACTGCCGCAACCGAACCCCCGCACGCGGTCGTGGCCCAGCTTCCTGGCCGAGGCCCGACTGCTCCCCCACCTCGACGTCCTGCCCGGCGCGTCGGCGGACCGTCTGCAGCGGGCCATCGACACCGGTGTGGTCGCGGACCTGGCCGAACACGGGGCCCCCGCCAGCCTGGTGCACGGCGACCTGTGGTCCGGGAACGTCCACCTCGATCGTTGGCTGCTGGACCCGGCGGTCCACCACGCGGATCGGGAGATCGATCTCGCCATGCTGGAGCTGTTCGGGTCGGTCGGGCCGGCGATGCACGAGGGCTACCACGAGGTGTGGCCGTTGGATGAGGGCTGGGAGCGACGGCAGCCGCTCCTACAACTGCCCCCCTTGCTGGTCCACGTCCGCCTGTTCGGTGCGAGCTACCACCACGCGGTGGCCGCCCGCCTCGACGCCCTCGGTTGGTGAACCGGGGTCACCGACGCCGGCGACGGGGTGTCCCGCGCAGCGGCTCAGCCGTGCGGGGGTCCGCTGGCCAGGCGTGCTTGGGGTAACGCCCGCGCAACTCCGAGCGGACCTCGGGGTAGACGCGCTCCCAGAACCCCGCGAGATCGTCGGTGACCTGCACCGGGCGCCCTGCCGGCGAGAGCAGGTGGAGGACGACGCGTACGCGTCCGGCCACGAGCGTGGGCGTGGTGGTCGTGCCGAACAGCTCCTGGAGTCGTACGGCGAGCGTCGGCCCCGCATCCGCGTTGTAGTCGACCTGCCGGCGCGAACCGGAGGCCACGCTCAGGTGGCTCGGTGCCAGCCGGTCGAGCTCGCGGAGCCGATGGTGGCCGAGCGTCGCCTCGAGGATCGGGCGGAGCCGGACCCGGGCGAGGCCGGCGCGTGACCGCACACGGAGCAGGAACGGGGCGAGCCGCTCCTCTGCAGCAGCCAGCAGGGTCTGGTCGTCGATGCTCGGCCACTCGCTTCCGAGGTGTTCGCGCACGAGGGCGACCCGGGCCTGCAGCTGGCGATCCTCCGCACGCACGTCCAGGACATCGAGCCCCTCCGCACGCAGGCCCGTCAGGAGCGCCGCCAAGAGCCGGTCCGGGTTCGGCCCCTCGAGCGGCTGACGGGTGAGGACGATCGCTCCGAGCTGCTCGCGACGCTCACTGACCACGTCCCCATCACGCCAGGCCACCTCCTCCTGGACCTCGATCCGGTCGCCCAGGACCCGTCGGAACGCATCCTCCTCCACGGCCGCCGCGAGATGGATACGTGCAACCTGCGCCCCACGGTCCAGGTGCGCCACGGCCAGCCAGGGCTCACCGGCCAGCGGGTCGCCTTCCGGTAACTCCGCCCCGCGCCCTCCAGCGAGGAGGTAGCCCCCACGGCGCTCCGGGCGTGCGACCGCCAGCTGGTCGGGCCAGCCGGAGAGCACCAACGCTCCGATCGCGGAGGTCGGGTCATCGCGGGAACGCCGCTCCCCCACCAGTCTGAGCAGGCGATCTCGCTCCCGGCGGGCACGCGCCAGCGCCCCGCGACGCACCTGGGCAGCGCCAGGCACCGGCCCGCCGCGCAGGACGGTGAGGCGCGAGGCGAGGTCCGCATCCGGCCGCTCGCGACCCGTCAGGAGCACATCGCGGTCGGCGAGCAGCGCGGCGATCTCCGCGCCGAGGGTCGCGTGCCCAGCTACCTGTGCGGTGACCAGGAGGTGCGCGAGCCGCGGGTGCAGTGGGAGCTCGGCCAGTCGGCGACCATGGGCGCTCGGACGCCCATCGGGCTCGATGGCACCGAGCTCGGACAAGGTCTCGAGCGCCCGCGCCCAGGCGGCTGCCGGGGGCTGATCGAGCAGCGGCAGCTCGGCGACCTCGGCCCCCCAGGTGGCCACCTCCAGGGCGGTGCCGGTGAGGTCGTCGGTCACGATCGCCGGGCGCGGGTGCCGGTCCCGTGCGGCGTGCTCGCGGGCCGGCCACAGCCGGATGCACCGTCCCGGTGCGGTCCGCCCGGCCCGGCCGGCGCGCTGGGCCGCGGCCGCCTGGGATGCTGGCACGGTCACCAGCCCGGAGAGACCGGTCGCCGCATCGAAGCGGGGCTCGCGTGCGAGACCGGCATCGATCACCGCCGTGACCCCCTCGATCGTCACGGACGACTCGGCCAGGTCGGTGGCCAGCACGACCTTGCGCTCCCCCGACGGCGAGGGAGACAACGCCGCATCCTGCTCGGCCGGCGGAAGGGAGCCGTGCAGCGGGCGGATCACGACCTCGGCGGGCAGACCGGCCTCGATGAGCGCCGCCTCGGTGCGATGGATCTCCCGGGCACCCGGGAGGAAGACGAGGAGGTCGCCCTCGTCGGACGCCAGGAGCTCGAGCACGGCCGTACGCACGCCGGCTACGAGCTGGCCCCGCGCGGGGCGGTCGTGATGCTCGATGTCGACCTGGAAGGTGCGTCCTTCCGCACGGATCACGGGCGGCTGCCCCAGCAGGCGGGCGACACGGGCGCCGTCCAGCGTGGCCGAGGCGATCAGGATCTCGAGGTCGTCGCGCAGCGCGGCACGGCTCTCCAGCGCGAAGGCCAGTGCGAGGTCGGCCTCGAGGTTGCGCTCGTGGAACTCGTCGAAGAACAGCAGGGAGGTGCCCGCCAGGCTCGGATCCCGCTGGAGCCGCCGCAGTAACACACCTTCGGTGACCACCTCGATGCGGGTGTCGGCGGAGCGCCGACGTTCGTCGCGCGTGGTCAACCCGACCCGCTGGCCGACCTCCTCGCCGAGCTGTGCGGCGAGCCGCATGGCGGCGGCACGGGCGGCGACGCGCCGGGGTTCCAGGAGCACGATCCCGCCCGGACGGGCGCGCTGCAGGAGCGCGAGGGGGACGCGGGTGGTCTTCCCAGCTCCAGGTGGGGCCTCGAGCACGACACGCCCGTGGTGGTCGAGCGCGGCGACAAGTTCGCCGAGTACGGCGTCGACCGGCAGCGCGGCAGCGGCGGGGTGCCGAGCAGCGGGAGGGAACGCTTCGTCGTCAACCATCTGCCCATGACGCTACCCAGCGACCAGAAGCCGCGACGCTCCGCTCCCGCGCCCGTGCGGCTACCGTGCCGTGGGTCTGAGGAGGGCACCGTGAGCATCGTCATCCGGATCCTGATCAACGCCGCCGCACTGTGGGTGGCCGTCGCACTGCTCGATGGCTTCAACTACGACTTCGACACCCACGGATGGCTGGCGTTCATCGGACTGGCGCTGCTGCTCGGCGTCGTGAACCTCATCATCCGTCCGATCCTCCAACTCCTCACGTTGCCCGCGATCCTCCTCACGCTGGGGCTGTTCCTGCTGGTGGTCAACGCGATCACGCTGGCGATCGTCGTTGCCGTCGCCGGTGCACTCGACCTCGGGCTGACCTCCGACGGGTTCGGCTGGACGTTCCTGGCCGCGCTCATCGTGTCCCTCGTGTCGTGGGGGCTGGAGACGTTGGTCAACAAGAGCTGAAGCGCTCGGGAGCACCACGTGACCACGGAGATCGACCCTGCCCTGACCGGCCACACCATGGAGGTGCTGCAGACGCTCATCCGCAACGCCTGTGTCAACGACGGCAGCCCGAGCTCCGGGCAGGAGCTCAGGAACGCAGCGGTCGTCGACGAGGTCCTCGACGGGCTCGACCGTGTCCACTACGAGCCGGTCCCTGGGCGTCGCAGCGTGCTCACGACCGTCGAGGGGACCGACCCGACGGCGCCCACCCTCCTGCTGCTCGGCCACACCGACGTCGTGCCGGTCAGCCCCGATGAGTGGCGGCACGATCCCTTCGGTGGCGAGCTGATCGACGGCGAGATCTGGGGTCGGGGCGCGGTCGACATGCTCAACCTGACCTCGTCGATGTCCGTGGCCGTCCGGCACCTGGCGACCCGGCCGCAGCGGCCACGCGCCACCGTGAAGTTCCTGGCCGTGGCTGACGAGGAGGCTGGTGGGACGCTCGGAGCGGACTGGATCGCCGAGCACGCGTGGGCGGACGTGGCGTGTGACTACGTCCTTACCGAGTCGGGCGGTATCCCCGTCGACGGTGTCGGCGGTCGCTCGCTGGTGTTCGCGACCGCGGAGAAGGGGATCGGTTGGCGTCGACTCACCGTCCGCGGGACACCCGGACACGGCTCCATGCCCTACGGCGCCGACAACGCGCTGGTGACCGCCGCCGAGGTGGTACGCCGCATCACCGCCTACGAGCCGGCCGCGACGATCGGCGACCACTGGCGAGCCTGGGTCGACCACCTCGACGTCCCTGACGGCCTGCGTGCCCTCCTCCTGGATCCCGACAGGATCGACGAGGCCCTGCCGCAGCTGGGCCCCGAGCGGGCCCGCTACGCCCATGCCGTCACCCACACGACGTTCAGCCCGAACGTCGTGCAGGGAGGCACCAAGATGAACGTGATCCCCGATGCCGTCCACCTCGACATCGACATCCGGACCCTGCCCGGCATCGGTGACGAGGACATCGATGCGATGCTCGCCGAGGCTCTCGGCGATCTCGCTGACCGGGTCGACGTGCTCCCCGGGGACGTCAAGCGTCCGGCGTCCTCCTCGCCCGAGGACACGCCACTGTTCGATCTGCTGCGGCGTCGTGCGGCCGCGGTCCATCCCGGCACCGAGGTGCTGCCCTGGATGACGGTGGGCGGCACCGACGCCGCGTTCTTCCGACGCCGGGGCGTGCCGAGCTACGGCGCCGGCATGTACTCCTCCGCGATCTCGCTCGAGAGCTTCCAGAGCCGCTTCCACGGACACGACGAGCGGATCGACGTCACCTCACTGGGGTTGTCGACCCAGCTGTGGCTGGACCTGATCGACGGCCTGGGCGAGTGAGGTAGGTCCTCACGGCTCGCGCGGTGCGACGTCGAGGTCGGCCATGAGGCCGCGGACCTTCCGCTCGATCTCGTCCCGGATCGGGCGGACCGCCTCCGCGCCCTGGCCGGCCGGGTCGTCCAAAGGCCAATCGAGGTAGCGCTTGCCCGGGATCACCGGGCAGGTGTCGCCGCAGCCCATCGTGACGACCACGTCGGCCGCCTCGAGCGTCTCGTCGTCCCAACGCTGCGGCTGGGCACCGGTGATATCGATGCCACGCTCGGCCATGACCTCCACCGCGGTGGGGTTGATCGCGGTGGCCGGCTCGCTCCCGCCGGAGAGCACGTGCACGCGCTCCCCACCCAGATGGCGGAGGAACCCGGCGGCCATCTGGGAGCGGCCGGCGTTGTGGACGCACAGGAAGAGGACGGTGGGGGTGTCGGACACGGTGGACCTCTCGGGGTTCAGGGCGGGCGATGACAGGTGTTCAGGCGGCGCAGGCCAGGGCCTGCACCCGGGTGTGGAGCTCGTCGAACGCGGCCTCGAAGGCCGCCTCCCCGCGACCAACGGGATCGGCGACCGACCAGTGCAGTTGGACCGGAGCGGACGGCGGGCCGCTCTCGCGCGCTCGGTCGCACACCGAGACGACCACCGCGGGAGCGGTCGTGACCTCCCGGTAGCTCCGTGGCCGGCAGCCCGTCAGGTCGAGCCCGTAGCGGGCGCCGACCCGCACCGCGAGCGGATGCACCGTCTCGGCCGGCGCGCTGCCCGCCGACTCCGCTGGCCGACCGGTCACGCGCCGGTACAGGGCGGCGGCGAACTGGGAGCGGGCGGAGTTCGCGGTGCAGACGAACAGCACCTGCTCCGGCGCGACCGACGGCTCATCCGGAGAGGGCCCGATGACGGCGGACACGCCCGGGTCGAGCCGCACGTAGCGGCGACGGGCATCTCCTTCGGAGCGATGGCGGGTGATGACCTCCGCATCGGTCAGGACGTCGAGGTGGAACGCGAGGAGGTTGGTGCCGAGACCGGTGAGCGCCGCGAGCTCGCTCGGGGTGCGATCGGAGCGGCGCAGTGCGTCGACGATACGCAGCCGATGCGGCTCGCCGAGCGCGCGGTGCACCGCGGCCCGCTGTGCGAGGGTCACCGTTCGGTCAGTATCCATTGACTCGATGATAGATGAGCTATCTGATGATGTCCACACTGGGGCCGCGACGAACGGCATACCCTCACCTGGAGCGATCCGGAGGAGACGGTGCCCGTCGTCAGGTGCCCCACCTGCGGTGAGGACGAGGACCTCACCGGCAGCCGTGGCGTGGACGCGGAGG
Source organism: Nitriliruptoraceae bacterium (assembly GCA_040904745.1). Lineage (GTDB taxonomy): Bacteria > Actinomycetota > Nitriliruptoria > Nitriliruptorales > Nitriliruptoraceae > T1Sed10-7. The sequence goes on along the minus strand of JBBDSW010000183.1, from coordinate 29,711 downwards.
GCGCAGCGGTCCTACTGCTGACCTGCCAGCGGTGCCAGACCGCTTGGGAACGCGACGCCCGTCCGCGCTGTCGGCTCTGCGGCTCGGAGGACCTCGAGGGCGTACCCACCTCGACGCTCGAGGAACACGGTCGTGGCGAGCAACGGACCCCGTCCGGCATCCGGATCCGCCACTACTGCTGGGGTTGCCGGGGCGATGACGTGACCAGTCACGAGCCTCGCCCGGGCCCGCAGCCTCACCCGGGTGGCACCACCGATCTTCGGGGGCTCAGGCGCCGCGGAGGGTGACCGCTCGCCCTCCGGCGGCCGGCCGCTACCGTCGGAGCCTTCGCACCTCGGCGAGGGGGATACGCGTGGAGTTCCTGGACGGCCAACCGCCGGCCCATGATCTGACCTACGAGGACGTGTTCCTGGTCCCGGGTCGCTCTGGCTCCACGTCACGGCTCGACGTGGCTCTCGGGACCGTCGACGGCAGTGGGGCCACGATCCCGCTCGTGGCGGCCAACATGACCGCCGTCTCCGGTCGACGGATGGCCGAGACGCTGGCACGGCGGGGGGGTCTCGCCGTGATCCCACAGGACATCCCCGTGGACATCGTCGCCGACGTCGTCGCGGGCGTGAAATCGGCCCACCCGGTGTTCGAGACGCCGATCACGCTCCGATCGCACGACACCGTCGGCGAGGCCCTCAACCTGATCCCGAAGCGTTCACACGGCGCCGCCGTGGTCGTCGACGATGCCTGGCACCCGATCGGGGTCGTGACCCTGGCGGATCTGACGGAACAGGATCGCTTCACCCAGCTCGGGCGGGTGATGTCCAGCGATCCGGTGGTCGTCAGCGACCGCACCGAGCCCCGGGATGCCTTCGACGCGCTGGCCCAGGGACGACATCGCCTCGCACCGATCGTCGACGACGACGGCCGCCTCCGCGGATTGCTGACACGACCGGGCGCGCTGCGCTCGACGCTGTACCGGCCGGCCCTGGACGATGGCGGACGGTTGCGGATCGGGGCGGCCATCGGCGTCCGCGGTTCGACGGCCGAGCATGCCGCCGGGCTGCTGGAGGCCGGGGTCGACGTCCTGGTCCTCGACACGGCACACGGACACCAGGAACGGATGCTCGAAGCGCTGGTCGCGGTCCGCGAGCTGGATCCGAACATCCCGGTCGTCGCCGGCAACGTGGTGACCGCCGAAGGCACCCGTGATCTCGTCCAGGCCGGAGCCGACATCGTGAAGGTCGGGGTCGGTCCGGGCGCGATGTGCACCACCCGGATGGCGACGGGGGTCGGGCGCCCCCAGTTCTCGGCCGTACTCGAGTGCGCCGCCGCGGCCAGGGAGCTGGGTGCCAACGTCTGGGCCGACGGAGGCGTCCGCCACCCCCGTGACGTCGCCCTGGCACTGGCGGCCGGGGCGAGCAACGTCATGATCGGCTCGTGGTTCGCCGGCACCCACGAGTCTCCCGGAGATCTCGAGCGGGACGCCGACGGCCGCGCCTACAAGCTCTCGTTCGGCATGGCCTCCGCGCGGGCGGTGCAGGGCCGCACGGAGGGCGAGGATGCCTTCGCCCGGGCCCGCAAAGCGCTGTTCGAGGAGGGGATCTCTTCCGGCCGCCAGTACCTCGACCCGACTCGACCCGGCGTGGAGGATCTCGTCGACCACATCGTGGCCGGGCTGCGCAGCGCCTGCACCTACGCCGGAGCGCTCGACCTCGAGCGGTTCACCGCGCAGGCGCGGGTCGGTGTGCAGACCCGCGCCGGCTACGCCGAGGGACAGCCACTGACCCGCGGTTGGTGACCGAGGTACCCGTCAGCTCAGGCGAAGATCTCGGCGATGCGTTCGGCCCCGGCGCTGTCGAGCTGCTCCAGCGCGCTGAGCGCACCCATGTTCTCGGTGACCTGCTCGACGCGTGACGCTCCGGTGATGACGGTGGACACGTTGGGGTTGGCCGCCGCCCACGCGATGGCGAGTTGGGACATGGTGACCCCGAAGTCGTCCTCAGCGACCTGCTTGAAACGCTGGAGCACATCGTTGTAACGCCCGTCGACCAGCCGCTCCCGCAGGAACGCGTAGCCCTCGAGGTTGGCACGACTGCCTTCCGGGATGCCGTCCAGGTACTTGCCCGTCAACAGCCCCGAGGCCAGCGGGGACCAGATGGTGGTGCCGAGTCCGATGTCCTCGTAGAGCCGGGCGTACTCCTGCTCGACCCGTTCGCGGTGGAGGAGGTTGTACTGCGGCTGCTCGGTGATGGGCTTGTGCCAACCGTGCCGGTCAGCGATCTCCCAGGCCGCGCGGATCTCGTCCGCATCCCACTCAGAGGTTCCCCAGTACAGCGCCTTGCCCCGGTCGATGGCGTCGGACATCGCCCGCACGGTCTCCTCGAGGGGTGTGTCCTTGTCCGAACGGTGGCAGTAGATGAGGTCGAGGTGCTCGAGCCCGAAGCGCTCCAACGAGGCGTCGATCGCCTCCAGCAGGTACTTGCGGTTCAGGGTGTGGCGCGACGTCGGCCCGTCATGGATGCCCCAGAAGAACTTGCTGGACACCAGGTACTCGTGACGTCGCCATCCGAGCTTTCGGATGGCATCGCCCATGATGCGCTCCGACTCCCCACCCGCGTAGGACTCGGCGTTGTCGAAGAAGTTGACGCCCGCGTCGAACGCGGCCGCCATGCAGTCGACGGCGCGATCGACATCCAGTTGGCTCTTGAAGGTCACCCACGAGCCGAAGCTCAGGGCCGAAACCTTGATCCCGGCGTTCCCGAGGCGGCGGTATGGCATCTCCACGGTGTGCTCCTGGTGGTCGCGTGGTCACTGGACAGGGTCTGTGGATCAGAACGGGCGTGCGGTTCCGTGGCCGTCGTCGCACGTCCTCATCGCTTCCGAGGCTAGGCCGCCACCGGAACGACGCGCACGCGGTAGCGTCCGAACGGCGCCGACCGGAGCCGAGGCCGATCATGAGTTACAGCAGAACCGTCACGGGCGGGCGTCGACGTACGGTGCCGGCACAGCCGACACCGGAGCAGCACGCACGCCTCCGCGCACTCGTCGACGACCCGGAGACGTGGGTCCTGCGGCATGCCTGGGACGGCTACCTACGCGACGGTGCCCGCGGGCGCGTGGTCGACCCGAAGGATCTGAGCACCGATCATCAGTTCGCCGCGCTGGCCTGGCTGCGGCAGCAACGCCACCCCCTCTACCGGGCGCTCGAAGGGGACCGGCGTGCCCCAGAAGGTTGGTTGGAGAGCCTGCCGCTCCACCAGCGGCTGGTCGAACTCCTCGACCACCCAGCGACGTCCGGAGACACCGATGGACACCGGCGGTGACCACCGGGAGCGCTTCAGCTCTCGAGCTCGCCGGACAGGCGCTGCATCGCCGTGATCCACCGATCGACGTCCGACGCCTTGGCACGGACGTGATCGGCCACCTCCGGGTGAGGCAGGATCAGGAACCGCCCTGCCTCCACCCCCTCGACCACCGCTGCGGCCACCGCCGTCGGGCTCAGGACGGGGCCGGCAGCGCGCACGGCGCGCCCGGCCAGCCCGGCATCGGCAGCACGCAGCAGGTCCGTGTCCACCCCCTGTGGGCAGAGCGCGGAGACCTGGATCCCGTGTCCGCCGTAGGTGACGGCCAACCACTCGGCGAACCCCACCGCCGCGTGCTTGGTCACCGTGTACGGAGCATCACCGGCCAGCGTCAGCAAGCCCGCCGCCGAAGCGGTGTGGACGAAGGCGCCACGCCCGCGTGCGAGCATCCCGGGGAGGGCTGCTCGCGCCGCGTGCACGTGCGCCAGGACGTTGACCTCGTAGCTCCGCTGCCAGGTGTCCAACGACGCGTCGACGCCGTCCCCGGTGCCGATGCCGGCGTTGGAGACCATCACGTCGACGCCGCCGAACACCTCCTCGGCCTGCGCGACCATCCCGGTGACCGCCGCCGGATCTGCCACATCGACCACGCGCGCGAGCGCGCGGATACCGCGTTCCTGCAGCGAGGCGGCAACGCAGCTCGCCCCGTCGCCGTCGAGATCGGCGACCAGCACGGCCGCCGCGCCCGCCCCGGCGCACGCCCGGGCGATCGCCGCACCGATGCCGGCGGCTGCACCGGTGACCACGACCCGTGATCCCGTCCACTCCATCCGGCACTCCCCCGCTCAGCCCCGGCCGGACGGTAGTCGTCCGCCATCCTGCCACGGGAGCAGGACGGTCGGGAGGCCACCGGTCCGGCCCGGGCTCGCTAGCCGTCCCCGTCCGTGTCAACGACGAGGGCCGCGACGAGCTCACCAGGCATCGCACACGGCCGGCCGTGCCGGTCGAGGGTCGCAGTGCGGACCGCGGCCTCGAGGAGCAGGTCGCCGTTGCGTCGGATCTCCTGGTGGAACCGGGCGGACGCCCGGCGGCGCTCCGCCAGTAGGCAGGTGACCTCGAGCCGGTCGCCAGCCACGGCGGGCGCGAGGTACCGCGCCGTCACCTCGGCGACCACCAACTGGACACCCGTGCGCTCGGCCAACCCGAGCAGCGAGATGCCACGACGCTCGAGCCGCTCGACCCGTGCGACCTCGAGGTAGGTGAGGTAGACGGCGTGGTTGACGTGCCCGTACGGATCCAACTCGTGGAACCGCACCGCGAGCGAGGTGGACATCGCGACCTCCGAGGATGACGCCGTACCGACCAAGGTGAGGCTAGGGCCGCAGAGGCAGGCAGCCGTCGCACCTATCCTCACCGCAAGACAACGGTGCTCCCACGGACAGGCGACGGCGTGCGCAACCAGGCCCAGCTCATCGCCTACGCCGATCGACTCGCCACGGATCTCCCCGGCCTCAGATCGCTCCTCGACGGTCCGCTCGCCGGCGCGTTCGGCGGGGTGCACATCCTGCCGTTCTTCGATCCCATCGACGGGGCCGACGCCGGGTTCGACCCGGTCGACCATCGCGCGGTCGATGGGCGCGTGGGCACCTGGGCGGACATCGAGTCGATCGCCGAGAGCCGCCCGGTCATGGCGGATCTGATCGTCAACCACATCTCGGCGGAGTCCCCGCAGTTCCAGGACCTCCTGGCCCAGGGGCAGGCATCGCCGCATGCCGGCCTCTTCCTGACCCTGGACGCGGTGTTCCCCGATGGAGCCAACGAGGCCCTCTTGACCCGGCTGTACCGGCCACGCCCCGGACTGCCGCTCACCCCGTTCCAACTCGGGGACCGCACGAAGAGGATCCTGTGGACGACCTTCACGCCGGCCCAGATCGACATCGACGTCCGGGGCCCGGAGGGCATCGCCTATCTCGACTCGATCCTGGACCGCTTCGGCGATCACGGGATCCGCGCGGTCCGTCTCGATGCCGTCGGGTACGCCATCAAGACACCGGGGACCTCGTCGTTCATGACCGAGGACACCTTCGCGTTCATCGACGACCTGAGCGCCCGTGCTCGGAAGCGCGGGATGGAGGTCCTGGTCGAGATCCACAGCTACTGGAAGGACCAGCTCACCATCGCCGCACGGGTGGACTACGTCTACGACTTCGCCCTGCCACCGCTGGTGCTCCACGCGCTCGCCACGGGTACGACGGACCGGCTCCGCCGCTGGTGCGAGATCCGGCCACACAACGCGGTCACCGTCCTGGACACCCATGACGGCATCGGCGTCATCGACGTCGGTCCGGATACCACCGACGTCCACAACCTCGGCCTCCTCGATGCCACCGAGATCGACGACCTGGTCGAGGGCATCCATGAACGCAGCCACGGGGCCTCCTGCCTGGCCACCGGTGCCGCGGCCTCCAACGTCGACCTCTACCAGGTCAACTGCACCTTCTTCGACGCGCTCGGAGCGGACGAGGACGCCTACCTCCTCGCTCGGGCGATCCAGGTCTTCCTCCCGGGCGTGCCGCAGATCTACTACGTCGGTCTGCTCGCCGGACACAACGACCTGCAACTCCTGCACGCCTCCGGGGTCGGGCGCGACATCAACCGCCATCGCTACCAGCCGGAGGAGTTGAGCCGTGCACTGGAGCGTCCCGTCGTCCGACGCCTGCTGGCGCTCCTGCGGTTCCGCAACCGCCATCCCGCGTTCGACGGGACCTGGAAGCTGGAGCCGGACGCCCGACCCGGCCTGCTGGTGCTGTCCTTCGAGCAGGGTGCCCACCGCGCTGAACTCCGGGCGGATCTCGTCGCTCGCGCCCTCGAGGTGTACCTCACCACGGACGGCGGGCAGCGCACCGTCCACGACCTGCTCGACCTCGAGGACTGATCAGCAATGGGGACCCTTCAGGCACGTACCGCCTGGAAGGCCACGGCGCCGGCCGCGGCCACGTTGATCGAGTCGACCCCTTCGGCCATCGGGATGCGTACCCGCTGGTGTGCCCCCTCGAGCGTGGCAGTGCCGAGCCCGGGACCCTCGGCGCCGAGCAGGAGCGCCACACGCGCCCCCCGGGCTCGCGTGACGGTCTCGATCGGTCGTGCGGACGGGTCCGGTGTCAGCGCGAGGGTCGTGAAGCCCGCGCCGTGGAGCATCTCGAGCAACCCGACGGCGTCGTCGCAGCGTGCATGCGGGACGTGGAGGACGTGCCCCATCGACACCCGGACGCTGCGACGGTAGAGGGGGTCCGCGCACCCGGGCCCGAGGATCACGGCATCCACCCCGAGTGCCCGAGCCGAACGGAACAACGTGCCGAGGTTCTCGTGGTCACCCAGCCCCTCGAGCACCGCGATCGTACGGGCCGAAGTCAGGAGATCATCGATGGCCGGCGGCGGACGTCGTAGACCGCAACCCAGGACACCCTGATGGAGTCGGAAGCGGACGAGAGCCTCCAGCACGTCCTGTGGCACGACGTAGACCGGTGCCGCGGTGCGGGCGAGGACGTCCGACAGCGAGGAGAGGCGGCGCTCGGCGATCAGCAGGGAGCGCACGGGGTACGACGAGGTGACCAGTGCCCGCACCGGGGTCGGGCCCTCGGCGATCAGCACGCCCTGCTCGTGCTCATACCGCTTGCGCAACGCGGCGTCCGTCAGGGCGGCGTAGTCCCCGAGTCGGGGATCCTCCGGGTCGAGGACCCGGATCAGCTCACCGCCCCCACGCCGCACACCGGTCATGCTCACCCTGCCGATGAGCCGCGACGTCGCCGCTCATCGGCCTCGGCCTGCGCGGTCACTGCCGCTTGCTCCGGCGTCGGCGCGCTGCCACCCAGGTGGGCGGGGAGCCACCACGCGTCCGCGGCGTCCGCAGGACGTTGCGGATAGGTCCGTTGCGCCGCGTCCACGAGATCGCCGATCGCGACCATGAGCCGGGCGTGTACCTCGTAGGGATCATCGGAGGGCGCGTGAGCGATCGGGGGACCGAAGGCCACCGTGACGGCTGTGCCGCGAGCCGCCGTGGCCTTCCGGCCCTTGGTGAAGATCCGTTGGCTGCCCCACACGACGCCGGGGATCAGCGGGACCTCGTTCTCGACGGCCATGCGTGCCGCACCCGGCCGTCCGGCGAGCGGGACGAACGAGGTGGAGATGGTCCCCTCCGGGAACATGCCGACGACCTCGCCGCCCGAGAGCGCGCCAGAGACCTGATCGAACACCTTCGAGGTGTCAGCACCGCGATCGACGGGGATGTGTCCCATCCCGCGCATCAGGGGGCCGGTGAGGCGATGGTCGAACACCTCACGCTTGGCGACGAAGCGAACCTGGCGCCCGCGCTGCCGGGCGCCGTACCCAGCGAAGACGAAGTCGAGGTAGCTGACGTGGTTGGTGGCGAGTACCGCCGGACCCTCCCGCGGGAGGTACTGGTGGCCCTGGATCCGGACGTCCCAGCGCAACAGCACGAACGATGACACGAACGCACCGGTCACACCTGCGTAGACGGGGTTCACCCTCGCTCACCTTCGTCGATCCCGGGACCGTATCGTGTGCGGTGCTACCCCCACGAGGAGGCACCCGGTGCCCTGGACCGCCGAAGATCTGCCCGATCTGCACGGGCGGACGATGCTGGTGACGGGCGCGACGTCCGGGCTCGGCGAGGCGAGCGCCGTCGCTCTGGCCACCCGCGGAGCGCACGTGATCCTGGCAACGCGATCGACGGAACGGACGGCGGCGGTGATGGACCGCATCCATCACCGGGTTCCGGCCGCCTCGATGGAACACCTCCTCGTCGACCTCGCCGACCTCTCGAGCATCGCACGGGCCGCGGACGCCCTGGCCGAACGTCACGATCGTCTCGACACCTGCATCGCGAACGCCGGGATCATGGCGCCGCCGCTGCAGCGCACGGTGGACGGCTTCGAGCTCCAGATGGGCGTGAACCATCTCGGTCACTTCGCACTGATCGGCCGCATCCTGCCCCTGCTCCTCGCTGCCGAGGAACCGCGCGTGGTCGTCGTGTCATCGCTCAACCATCGCATGGCCCGTCTCGACGTCGACGATCTGCACCTCGACCGCACCCGCTACCGCCGCTGGGTGGCGTACGCGAACTCCAAGCTGGCGAACCTGCTCCACGTCCTCGAACTGCAACGCCGCGCCGATGCCGCCGGGTCCACGCTCACGGCGGTCGCCGCGCACCCGGGCTACGCCGATACCTCGCTCCAGAGCACGGGGCCGACGATGCAAGGGGGAGTCAGTGGGCTCGTCGCCGGGGCGACCACGCTGCTCGGGAACACCGTGTTCGCCCAGCCGGTGGCCCGCGGTGTACTGCCACAGCTGTACGCGGCGACCGCACCGGCACTGCCTGGCGCTTCCTACTGGGGCCCCGACGGCCCCTTGGAGCTCCGTGGCTACCCGGCCCCGGCATCCCGGTCGGCACGGGCTGAGGACGACGCGCTGGCGGCCGAGTTGTGGCACGCTTCCGAGGAGCTGACCGCCGTCTCCTACGGATCGGGTATGACACCGTGACCCCCGGCGATCTGACCCACCTGCGCCGCGCGCTGGAGTTGGCCGGCGAAGCACGCGCGGCCGGTGACCGTCCCTTCGGTGCGCTGCTCGTCAGCGGTGACGGTGAGGTGCTCCGCGAGGAACGCAACACGGTCAACACCGATCGCGACGTGGCCGCTCACCCGGAGTTGAAGCTGGCCCGTTGGGCTGGTCAGCACCTCGACGCCGATGACCGCGCACGCGCGACCGTCTACACCTCCTGCGAGCACTGCCCGATGTGTGCCGTCGGGCACGCGAACGCGGGGCTCGGACGGCTCGTCTTCGCGATCGGTGGACGTCAGCGCGCGGAGCTCATGGGCGAGTCGGGCTGGCGCCTGTCGGTGCAGGAACTGTTCGACCGCGGCGGCATCACCACGGTCGTCGACGGCCCGGCCACGGAACTCTCCACCGAAGCCCGACGGCTCTACGAGGGTTGACGGCTCATCCAGCCGCGGTCACCGGCACGGTCCAGGCGTGCACGTCCTCGGCCTCAGCCCGCTGGATCGCGAGCAGGGAGGAGCGCAGACGGCGGGTGACCGGACCCATCCCGCCATCCCCGATGGTGGACCTCGTCCCGTCGCGCACGAGCGTGCCGACCCCTGCGAGCACCGCCGCGGTCCCGGCGAGCGCCGCCTCGCCCGTCCAGTCCAGCAACTCGGTGACGTGCAGCGGGCGTTCCTCCACGACCATCCCCTGATCGGCGGCGATCGTCAGCACCGAATCACGGGTCACCCCATGGAGGAACGAGCCGTCGAGTTGCCGCGTGACGACACGCTCCTGGTCGAGGAGGAGGAAGTTGGCGGCACCGGTCTCCTGCACGTCCCCCCCCGGCGCGAACAGGACCTGATCTGCACCGTGCACCGAGCGCGCCTGTCGTGTCACGCCCAGCGCCATCACGTAGTTGGCCCCCGCCTTGGCCTCACCGAACTGCGGCGTCGTACGGGGCAACTCGGTCTCGACGAGCAACGTCAGGCTGCGATCTCCGCCGGCGAAGTAGTCCCCGACCGGCGAAGCGAGCACGACCAGCAACGCACCGCTAGAGGGTGACGCGGCCGCACCGATGTTCGGATCGGTCCCGAGGAGCAACGGTCGCACGTACAACGCACCAGGAGCGGGCGGTACCACCTCGAGGTTCGCCGCGACCGCGTGACGGATCGCTCGCAGCAACAACTCCGCGGGCGGTACCGGCAGGTGCAGCAGGCTCGCGGTCCGTTGCATCCGCGCCACGTGCCTGTCGGGGCGGAAGAGCCGCACGATCCCGTCGACGCCGCGATGTGCCTTGAGCCCCTCGAAGCAGGTGCTCCCGTAGTGCAGCGCGTGCGCGAACGGATGGATGGACAGGGCTCCGGTCGCCTGCGCGTGCGGCTCCGAGAAGGACCCATCGACCACCTCAGAGACGACCATGGTCGGTGCCGGAACGGTCCCGAAGGCGGGCGTCGCCGCAGGGGCGGGCAGGCTGCTCACGACACGCTCCTTCGTACGCTCCCGGGGCGGGTGCGGGCCGGGTGACGGGACACCGTAGCCGCGGCCGCAGAGCAGGCCGTAACGTGGGGCGCGGTGTGGACGACCAACGGCGAGCAGGAGACCTGGTGGGGACCGAGCGCCCCTACGACCTCGTCCTCCTCGGCGCGACCGGGTTCACCGGCCGACTCGTCGCAGCGCATCTCGCCGGCCGGACCGGCGGTGTGTCATGGGCGATCGCCGGACGCGATCATGCCGCGCTCTCGACCATGGTCGATGAGCTCGCGCCGAGGAGCGGGGGATCGAGACCGGCTGTCGAGGTCGTCGACGTCCACGACCTCGTCGGCCTCCTCGATCTGGCCGCACGGACCCGCGTTCTGGCGACGACGGTCGGCCCGTACCGCGACCATGGCGAACTGGTCGCCCAGGCCTGTGTTCGACGGGGGACGCACTACGCCGACATCACCGGCGAGTCGTCCTTCGTCGACCTCCTGCGTTCCCGCTACGACGCCGACGCTGTCCGGGCAGGCGTCAAGCTCGTGACCTGCTGCGGGTTCGAGTCGGTCCCGCACGATCTCGGCGTCCGGTTCACCGTCGGACTCCTCCCCGATGGTGCTCCGATGACCGTGCGCGCCTACGTCTCCGCCCATGGCCGGATGAGCGGAGGCACGGCGCTCACCGCGCTCGGCGCGCTGGCGGATCGCACGCCCCGGGCATCACGGCCCGATCGTGCGGGAGCCGCCGCACAGCGTCCCGTGGCAGCGCTGCCTGCCCGGATCCACCGCGTGCCGGATCTCGGGTCTTGGGCGGTGCCCCTGCCGACGGTCGATCCGAAGATCGTGCTGCGCTCAGCCCAGGTGCTGGACGGATACGGCACGGCGTTCCGCTACGGCCACTTCGCCCAGGTCAGCCGGCTTTCGACCGCGATCGCGGGGGTCGGCGCCACCGGGCTCGCGGCCGCGCTCTCACGCGTGGCGCCGACGCGGGCCCTGCTCGAGCGGCTGCTTCCCGACCCCGGGCAGGGGCCGGACGAGGAGACCCGGGCTCGCTCGCATTTCGCGGTCACCTTCCTCGGAGAGGCAGCCGGCAGCCGCGTCGTGACCCGCGTGCGTGGCGGCGATCCCGGCTACTCGGAGACGGCGCGGATGCTGGGTGAAGCCGCGCTGACCCTTGCGGCCGAGGAAGTGGCTCCCGACGTCGCGGGGGTCGTCACCCCAGCGGTCGGGCTAGGTGCGCCGTACCGGGGTCGGCTCCGCTCCCAGGGCCTCGTCTTCGAGATCCTGGCCCGCTGAGCCCATCGGTCGTGCGCGGCCGTGTGCCCAGGAGGGTGGCGAGGGCGATCCCTACGGCCGCTCCTGCGGCGTTGGCCAGCACGTCAGCGGAGTTCGCGACGCGACCGGTCGGGACCAGGTACTGGAAGGTCTCGATACCGATCGACAGCGCGACGATCCCGAGCAGGATGCGCGTGAGCCGAGAGCGGACGAAGGTCGCGGCGGCGAACGCTCCGACCGGGACGAAGAGCGCGACGTTGTCCACCACCGGACGCCACGCGATGCCATCCCATCCCCAGGCACCGGCGACGGGGTCGAGGAACAACCGCCGTGGCGCGACCCCCGGGTCCACCAACCCCGGAAGCGTCAGCGAGAGGACGATGGCCAGCGTCGCGAGCAAGCCCGTAGCGGCGACGATCCGCGCCCCGCGGCGCGCGCCGGATCGCACCGCCATCCCGAGCACGAGGACCACCGTGAGCAGTGCGAGCGCGACCGCGACGGTGAACAGGGGACGTCCGAGCGCGGACTGCAGTTGCAGGATGGATGGCACGAACGCGCTCCGGTGATCGAGGAACACCGTAGCGACGCGCGGTCCGTGGATCCTGGCCGAGAGCCGGTCGGACGGTCACGGCGATCGGCCTACTCCCCGGGAAGTCGTCGTACCCGCGATCCACGACGGAGCCCGGCCGCCCGGACGCGACGGACCAACTCCGCGGCGCTCACCGGTTCCGCCCCCCGCGCGATCGCCTGCTCGCGCACCTCGGTCGGCACGTCGTAGTGGTCGCCTTCGAACCAGCGGCGCTGCAGACCCAGCGCCGCCGCGAACGCATGGAGTTCGTCGTAGGAGTGGTCACTGACGAGGTGGGCGAAACGCCGCCCATGACGTGGCCAGATCGCGGGATCCACGAGCACCGCCATCATCTGTTCCTTCAGGCCGACGGTGGAGGGTCGAGCGCCACCGGTGGGAGCGACGGTTCGCGACCCACGCCGACGTCCCGGAGCGCCAGCCGCGGCACGAACCAGCGGCGCAACAGGACCAGTGCGAGCGCGGCTGCGCCACCCGCGGCGATGAACGTCGGACCGTAGCCCGTCCGTGGCGCCACGCACCGCGGCCAGGGCCATCGCCGGAGCGAGGATCGCGGTGACCAGCGCCAGGCCCACCGTGCTCAGGTACAGACCCAGCGGCGTCGCGAACACTCCCA
>JBBDSW010000183.1:0-16804 GCA_040904745.1 Nitriliruptoraceae bacterium | reverse complement strand
CGCGACCGCTGCCTGTCCCGCCCCGGCCAGCGCCCGGAGCACGACGAGCAGCGGGAGTGACTCGACAGCGAGGTGTCCGAGCACGGCCACGGCCGTCAGCGCTGCTCCACCACCGACGATGACCCGACGCCCGTAGCGGTCACCGATGCGGCCGATCGCTGGTCGCACGAGGACGGCGGCCAAGGCGTAGGTGGCGAACACGAGACCGACCACGGGCACGCTACCGTCCCGACCCGTGACGGTGGCGGGAGTTGCACGTGCGGACGGGCCCGGAGGGTGAGGACACCACTAGCGACGAGCGATCGCCGGTGCGCTCACCCGCAGAGCTCCGCGCCGAGCTCACGGAGCTTCAGCGCCACCTCCCGGACATCCCACCACACCACGGTGGGGGCCGCGAGGCCATGCAGCGCCGCATCGTCGCGCTGGAGCGCGAGTTGGCAGCGGCAACGGCAGACACCGCGAGGAGGACGACGTGAGCTTCGAACTCCACGGCAAGGTGGCGGTCATCACCGGCGCATCGAGCGGGATCGGCGCCGCGACGGCACGACGCCTCGCGCATCTCGGCGTGACCGTCGTCGCGGCGGCAAGACGTGAGGAGCGCCTGCGCGCGCTGGCTGGCGAGCACGACCACATCGTGCCGCGAACCGTGGACGTCACGGACACCGCGGACGTGGATGCGCTCGCGGAGTGGGTGAAGGAACGCTTCGGTGTCTGCCACATCCTCATCAACAACGCCGGGGTCGGGGGTGGACCCTTCCGCAACCGCGACGACCTGGATGACGCGGTCCGAACGATCGATGTCAACCTGCTCGGACCGATGCGCATGATGGCGGCGTTCGCGGACCTGTTGGAACGGTCGGCGCCGTCACGGGTCGTCAACATCGGGTCGGTTGCAGGCAAGCTCGGAGTGGGTCCGGCCGCCTACGCCTCCAGCAAGTTCGGTGTGGTCGGGTTCAGCGAGGCGACCGGCTTCGCGTGGGCCAACCGGGGGATCACGGTGTGCGAACTGAACCCGGGGTTCATCGAGACCGAGGGGTTCACGCAGTCGCAGATCAAACGCACCCCGCTGCGCGGCGTCGTCGGGCGACCGGAGGACGTCGCCCGTGCGGTGCACGACGTGGTCCTGTCCGGGACGCACGAACGCACCGTGCCCCGCTGGTATCGGGCGCTGGTGGTGACCCGCCACGTGGCGGCTCCGCTCTACCGGGCCGTCGCTTCGAAGATCGACCGGGCGAGCGGCACGCGCGACTGACCCGCCCGCGGGGAACCTCAGTCCTCCTCGACGACCGACTCCAGGTCGATGAGACCACCTGCGGCCGCGAGCGCACCCGCCGTGGCGACGGCCCGCTCGTAGACCACGGTGAAGTAGTGCTCGGCGACCGTTTCGTGGCCCGGCAGCGGTGGCGGCCCGAGCGAGCGAGGCACCGCGGCCGGGTCGTCGGTGATACGCACGTCCTGCTGGATGTGGGGAAGGGCGTCCGGGTCCCCCCAGAAACCGGCGGGGTCCTGGCGGCCCTTGGCCTGCTCGCGTGCGCGAGCCCGCCCGCGGTTCCCCTTGCTCCGGTTCGGGCGCTTGCGGTTCCCCTTGTGCCGGTCTCCGCGACCGCCCTTGTTCGACGGACGGTTCTGGGGCTTGCCGCCGTCACCGTCGCCACCGCCCTGCGGCTGCGGCTGCGGCGAGGCCGCGTTCTGGGTTTCGGAGCGTGGCCGGCTGCCGCCGCGACCGCGCGCCCGCTTGCGCCGGTTACGTGACCGGCCACCGCCGCCACCGTCAGGTCCGCTCACGCTGCATCACCTCGCGCGTTGTTCAGTGTCAGGGTGTCATCGGTCAGCACGCTGCTGGTGTCGATACCGAGCGCGCGACGCAGCTGCTCTGAGTCGAGGTCCCCGACGCTGCTCGACTTCGGGAGCGCCAGGTCGGCGATCTGCCGCTTCCCGGCGACGACCTCCTCGACACGCTCGTCCACGGTGCCCGGGCACACCAGGCGGTGCGCCACGACCGTGCGGGTCTGGCCGATGCGCCACACGCGGTCGCGTGCCTGGTCCTCCACCGCCGGGTTCCACCACCGGTCGTAGAGCACGACGTGGCTGGCGGAGGTGAGGTTGAGTCCGGTCCCCCCGGCCTTGAGGGAGAGGACCATCGCACCCGGGCCGGTCCCCTCCTGGAACGTGGAGATCATGCGGTCACGCGCCCCGCGCGCCAACCCACCGTGATAGCAAGCGACGTAGCGACCGGTCCGCTCGGTCAGGTGGTGGGCGAGGCGCTCTCCCCAACTGGCGAAGTGCGTGAAGATCAGCATGCGCTCGCCCGACTCGAAGACGTTGTCGACGATCTCCTCGAGGCGGGCGAGCTTCCCGGAGCGCTCGGCAAGCGGACCATCGTCACCGGTGTAGGCAGCGGGGTGGTTGCAGATCTGCTTCAGCGCCGTGATCGCGGCGAGGACGGCACCCTTGCGCTTGGTGCCCTCCGTCTCGCTGCTGGACTTGACCACGAGTTCGTCGAGCACGGCCTGGTACAGACCGATCTGCTCACTGGTCATGGGGCAGTGGTCGAGGGCATCGATGCGGTCCGGAAGCTCCGCGGCGATGACGGGCTCGGCCTTGGTACGACGGAACACGAGCACACCGTTGAGCGTCCGCAACGCCGACTCCGCCCCGTCGCCCTTGGCGGTCGCCTGCTGCATCTGGCTGACGAAGGTCGCACGATCGCCGAGCAGGCCCGGGTTGACGAAGTCGAGCAGTGCCCAGAGGTCCCCGAGGCCGTTCTCGATCGGTGTCCCGGTCAACACCACGCGGGTGCGCGCCTCGAGCCGCCGCAGCTGCTGCGCCGTCTCGCTGGCCGGGTTCTTGATCACCTGCGCCTCATCGAGGACGAGTCGTGACCACGGGATCGCGGCCAGGGCATCGATGTCGCGTAAGGCCGTGCCGTAGGTGGTGAGCACGACATCGGCCCCGGCGGCCTCCTCCGCCACCTCGCTGGTGCTCGCACGGTTGGCACCGTGATGGACGACGACCCGGAGGTCGGGGACGAACCGTGCCGCCTCGTTGGCCCAGTTGCCGACGACAGCCGGTGGCGCGATCACCAGGGCCGGATCATCACCGTCGCGGCCCCTACGCAGCTGCGCGAGCAGGGTCGGGGTCTTGCCGAGGCCCATGTCCAGGGCCAAGCAGCCACCCAGCCCCGCCGACTCGAGGAAGCCGAGCCAGGCGAGTGCATCCGCCTGGTAGCTGCGGAGCTCGCCCTCGAAGCCTTCGGGGGAGGTCGGCGGGTGCTCGGGGATCTCGGCTGCGCTGCGGAGGAGCTCAGCCGCCCAGCCCTCGCCCTCGAGTTGGATCGGCCGGCCGAGCGCGGTGCCGTCGAGCCCGAGCGCGTAGCGCAGCATGTCGGCACCCGACAGCCGCGTCTTGTCGGCTCGCTCGGCCAGGGCCTCGGCCGCTGCTTCGAGATCGGCGTGGTCGACCGCCACCCACTTGCCCTGTGACTTCACCAGGGGCCGCGACTGCGAGGCGAGCTCGCGGATCTCCTCGGCGGTCAGTTCCTCGTCGCCGAACACCGCGGACCAGCGGACGTCGCTGAGCTGTTGCGCCCCGACCGCCGTCTCGTGGGCCTCCACGGAGGTGAGCTTGAGCTGCGAGCTGGCCTTCTTCGTCGACAGCGGTGGGACGCGGACCTCGAACCCTGCGTTGGTGAGCACCGAGCCCATCTGGGTCATCAGCTCCCACGCCTCGTCCTGGCTGAGGATCACCTCGCCCCGCCGCCGATCCTTGCCGCGCTCGAGCGGCTGGTAGAGGCCCTCCAGACGTTCGAGCTCGCGCTTGATGAGCTCCTTGCGCTCATGGTTGGCCCGCGACATGGCGGCCTCGACCGGCTCGTCCTGTCGACGACCGCCGGGCACGAGCGTGCGCAGCAGCCAGGCATCCCCCTCGTCTGGGGGGTCGAGCTGGACGATGAGCTCCAGCTTGGAGGCACCGGTGACCCCGCTGGCCCAGCCTTCGAGTCCCCGCCGGATCTCGGTGCCCTGCGCATGTGGCGCTTCGAACGTGGAGCCGTCGAGTCGACCGAGCGCTGCCTCGGCGATCTCGGAGGGTCGTTGGGGCTGCGGCGGCGGAGCAGGCACCTCGACCCTGCCGGCGGCATCCTGGCAGATCGCGTCGACGAACCCGGCCACGATGGACCGTGTGACGGTGCGGGCGTCGCGGCGTCCCTCGAGCGCTGCGACGGCACCCGGCATGGCCTTGACCAGACCGGTCAGCTCCTCGTGGTCGATCAACGTCGGTTCCCACCGCACCGCGAAGTACGACCGGTTGCCGGGAGCGTCGCCGACCTTGCGCAGCTGGGGGACCATCCGCCCCTGCCCGACGAGCCGGACCGCGAGTGCGGCTGCGAGGCCGATCCAGGTCACGCTGGGCGCGAGATCGTCGTCCTCGGCGGTCGAGGTGGCGAGCGCCACGAGCCACCCGAGCGTGTGCCGGATCTCCGCCTGCAGGGCCGGTGCCTCGTCGCCCCCCGGCAAGGTGATCGGCTCGGTGCCCTCGAAGGCACCCGTGGGTGCGCCAGCGGCATCGAGCCGCTCACGGACGCGCTCATCGGGTTCGCTACCGGAGCCCTGTCCGGCGCTCCAGGCGACGATCGAGCCCCGGTGCCAGGACAGCTGGAGTTGTGGTGGCTGCGGCTCCGAGGAGACGTCATCCTCGGAAGCCGGCGTGTCGGCGGCGCCAGCGTCCGCGTCGCCGGTGGTGGCCTCGTCCCTGGGGGCGACGTCGGTCGGAGTCCCATCCTCGGGGCGTTCCGCCTCCCGCGGGTCCTCGCCGATGAGCTCGGTCAGGACCTCGTCGATGCGGTCACGTTCCTCCTCGAAGTCGGCCAGCACCAACGTCCGCTCTGGACCGGTCACCTCACGGTCCAGACGTTGGATCGTGCGGGTGACGTCCCGCCGGAGCCACCGCAGGGCGTCGATCCAGCCCTGCTCGTCGCCGTCGAGCAGTTCACGTTCGGCGTCCGACGCGAGTCCATCGAGGTGCGCCTGCGCGAGCTCGCGCAGATCCTCGGGAGTCAATCGGTGACGACCAGTGTTGTTGGCGATGGTGATGCCTCCGTGCGTTCACGGGCGGTTCCCCGAGCACTCGCATCGAGCGGGCGGTGGGTGGTGCAGCGTCGGCATGAGCGCCGGTGGCGTGCCCCGCCGACAGGGGATGCCACTACAGATCTCGCTCACCGAGCCCAGCCCAGGGCATGCCACACGTGCCACAGCCGGGATGACGTGCTCGCTCACGGCGTCCAGCGGTCGTGCCGTTCGCAGCCCCGACGACCGGCGCGTCATCGCGCCGTCTGACCGTCGAAGCGACGGTGTCCGGCAGCACCGAGGAACGTCGGCCGCGTCGAGAGGCTCGACGCATCCAGCCGGATCCGACCTCGGACTCGCCCCTGCACCGGACCCCGGTGGGACGGGCCGCACACCGTGCGCTTCGCAGCGTAGCGCGGACGGCTCGGATCCGCGTCATACGGATCCTTTCGGGCCTCGGTCACACACGCAGGTCCGAAGGTCCGCTCGAGGCACCCGCGATCGAACGCGAGCTCACCGCATCCACGCTCGTCTCCATCGTCGCGATCTTCGCGATGGTCGTCGACACCTTCTCGATCCTGGGAGGCCTCGGCGGCGTCGTCTACACCTACCAGTCCGCCGCGGTCGAGAACAGCACCACCCCGGGTGACGCCGCGATCGCCGAGGCCCCGGTACGCGGCCCCCTGACGATGTGGGCACACTCCGACATCATCACTCAGCACCAGCTCGACCGGACCGAGGACCTGCGCTACGCCGAGATGGACCGCGAGGTCGCACAGGTCGACGAGAACGGTGCCCCCGTTATGGACGAGGCTGGCGAGCAGGTCATGGTCCCGAACCAGGCCCGCCTCAGCTGGCTCGACGCCACCGCGCTGACCACGGTGCTCGGCATGAGCATCCTCGCCTACGCCTTCTCCGCCTTCGCGATGGCGGTGGACGCGACCCTGCTCGGTCGCGCGCCGACGGGTGGTCACCCCACGCTGCCAAGCACCGGGTTGTGCGCCAGCGGGACCCGCTCCGGCTCGGACACGGGAGCCGGTGCCGTCCCCTCCCCGAACGGGCGACCACCGAGCTGCTCGCGGAAGTGCGGCGTCGCCCAGCCCGACAGGTCGGGTCCCAGCGGCACGATGCCCGTCGGATTGATGTCCGTGTGGACCTCGTAGTAGTGCCGCTTGATGTGGTCGAAATCGATCGTGTCCCCGAACCCCGGCGTCTGGAACAGGTCGCGGGCGTACGCCCACAGCACGGGCATCTCGACGAGCTTGTTCCGGTTGCACTTGAAGTGGTTGTGGTAGACGGGGTCGAAGCGGACGAGCGTCGTGAACAACCGGACGTCCGCCTCGGTGATCGTGTCGCCGACCAGGTAGCGCTGGGTCGCCAACCGCTCCTCGAGGCGGTCGAGTCGAGCGAACAGGCGCGTGTACGCATCCTCGTAGGCGCTGGCCTGACCGGCGAAGCCCGCCTCGTACACCCCGTTGTTGACGTCGCGGAACACCTCTTCGAGGACCGCATCGACCTCCTCGCGGCGCTCCTCCGGATACAGCTCCGGGGCACCCGGACGGTGATGCGCGCTCCACTCCAGGGAGAGGTCGAGCGTGATCCGCTTGAAGTCGTTGGTGACGACCGCACCGGAAGGCACGTCGACGATCGCCGGCACGGTGAT
Organism: Nitriliruptoraceae bacterium; assembly: GCA_040904745.1. GTDB lineage: Bacteria > Actinomycetota > Nitriliruptoria > Nitriliruptorales > Nitriliruptoraceae > T1Sed10-7. Next base: position 10,078 of record JBBDSW010000183.1, on the reverse strand, counting down.
CCCGAGCTCGTAGCCGGGGATGCGCGCTTCGAAGGCGTCCTTCAACCGGGGGATCTGCAGCACCGGGTCGACGCCGCCTTCGTCGAGGTCGAAGGTCCAACTCCGGTGATCGTGGGTCGGACCAGCCACCGCCATCGGCAGGGCCTCCTCGAGACCGAGCAGCCGGCGCACGATGATCGCTCGGTTCGCCCACGGGCACGCCCGGCTGACGACCAGCCGGTAGCGACCTGGCTCCACCGGCCACCCGCTGGAGCCGTCAGCGGTGATGCGGTCGTCGAGGTAGCGCATGTCGCGCTGGTAGACGTCCTCGATGTAGCCACGGCCGATCCCTTCCTGGACGTCGTGGCTCGGGTTCCTGGTGGACATCTCGACGCTCCGATGGAGAGAGGGTGCAAGAGGTTCGGTGCCGATCCCGCCCCGTCCGGGTGGACGCGCGGTCGGCCGCCGATCCCTGGCAGGATGGAGGCGACGAGGAGCGAACGCGATGTCATCCACCACCGACGAACGTCCCACCCACTGGCCACGTCCCGGCCGCGAGCCCGCCGTCGACCTCGACGCCGGGGTCGCCGCGGCGTCGGATGCGGCGCTGGCCACCGGTCGCATCGGCGAGGTCGCACGCTACATCCCGCCGCTGGCCGCGGCCGACCGGGAGCGCTTCGCCCTGGTGGCCTCCGAGCTGGACGGGACCGAGCATGCCACCGGGGACGCGGACGAGCCGTTCGCGATCCAGAGCATCTCGAAGGTGTTCTCCCTCGTCCTGGCGCTTCGAGCCGCCGATCGGGGCGGGGGGCTCGATGAGGAGCTCTGGTGTCGCGTCGGACGCGAACCCTCCGGGGACCCGTTCAACTCGCTCGTACAGCTCGAGAGCGAGCGCGGCATCCCACGCAACCCGATGATCAACGCCGGCGCGTTGGTCATCGACGACATCCTGCTGGACCACTACGACGATGCTGTGGCCGCCACCTGCACGCTCCTGCAGGAGCTGTCCGGCAGCGCGGTCGGGATCGATGACGAGGTGCTGCGGGCCGAGGAGCAGGCCTCCGACCGGAACCGCTCGCTGGCCCACCTGATGTCCGACTTCGGCAACCTGCACCACGCCGTCGACGAGGTGCTCGCGTCCTACCTCGGTGCCTGCGCGATCTCCATGACGAGCCGTCAGCTGGCCCGCGCCACCCGGTTCCTGGCGAACGAGGGCGTGGATCCGGCCACCGGACGGGAGGTCCTCCGGGCGCCACTGGCCCGGCGGGTCGCGGCGCTGATGTTGACCTGTGGCACCTACGACGCCGCCGGCGAGTTCGCGTTCAGCGTCGGGTTCCCGTGCAAGAGCGGGGTGGCCGGGGCGATCATCGGGGTCGTACCCGACCGCCTGGCGGTCTGCACCTGGTCGCCCGCGCTCGATGCCACCGGGAACTCGGTGGCTGGCCGCACCGCGCTCCACGAGCTGGCCGAGCGGTGTGACCTCTCGGTGTTCTGAACCGTGCGCGCGAGGCTCGCGGCGTTCGCTGGACGCGCTGCGTCCCGTGGCGCGGGAGGGGACGTGAGCAGGCAGCGCCCGCATGCGCGAGACTAGGCAGGTGACCGAGCCACTCGACCTCACCTTCACCATGAGCGCCGACGATGTCGATGACCTCCCTGCCAGCCCGGCCGAGGTCGCCGTCGCCGGCCGCTCGAACGTGGGCAAATCCACCCTGGTCAACGCGCTGGCGGGCCGTCGGGCACTGGCCCGGACGTCCAAGACCCCGGGACGGACGCAGCTGCTGAACTGCTTCACGACCCCGCGTGGTGCGACGCTGGTGGATCTCCCCGGCTACGGCTACGCCAAGGTGTCCGCGGCGGAGCGTCAAGCCTGGCGACGACGGCTCGACCGGTACCTGATCGCGCGCGAGCCGCTGGTGATGATGCTGCTGCTCATCGACGGTGAGGTCGGTCCCACGGCCCGTGACGGCGAGATGCTCACGCACCTGCGCGCGATCGAGGTCCCGTTCACCGTGGTCGCGACCAAGCACGACAAGGTGAACTCCTCGAAGCGGGAACGACGGAAACGCGATCTCGCCACCGCCTGTGCGTTGGACCCGCGTCAGGTGGTCTGGGTGAGCGCGGAGCGCGGCGTCAACGTCGACCGCCTTCGCGCACTCGTGCGCGACTGGCTCGGCGAACCCACCTCGCAGGGTTGACCCCCATCACCCGGCGCGACGCCGGAGCACCAGACGCGCCTCGTGACGGCCCTGTGGGGTCCATCCTTCCGTCAGTTCCACCACCTCGAGTCCGGGCTGACGCGCGCACCATCCGTCCGCGAACCGCCGGATCCGACCCTCCTCGAGGAGCCAGCGGCGACCTGGTCGGTCATGTCGCTCGAGGTTGCGCACGGTCGGCTGACACAGCAGCGCAACACCGCGCGGCGCGAGGCCCGCGACGGCCGCCTCCCACACGGCGCCATCGAGGTAGTGGTGCGCCAGTACGACGGCGAACGGCCCAGGTGGCACGGCCGCGACCGCGAGCGACCGACGAACGACCTCGACGGCTACCCCGGCAGCACGTGCCCGGGCCCGCGCGGCCGCACAAGCGACGTCGCTGACATCGATGAGGGTCACATCGAGCCCGTGGCGCGCGAGCAGGATCGCGTGGCGGCCACCACCACCGGCGAGATCCAGGGCCTGGCCCGTGCGGGGCAGCAGAGGCAGGCGCTCGGTCACGAAGGAGGCCGGCTCCTCCGGGAGGGCGCGGTCCCGGTAGCGCGCGTTCCAGCGCACCCGTGCCGGTCCATCGCCGCCTGCGGCGTCCGCATCCATCGCCATGGGGCGACGCTACGCGTGCCCGCCGGGCTGCGCCTCGTGCACATCCCGGGTGACCGCGAAGAAGACGGCGACCCGCTCCTCGTCCCCGCGGCCGGGCTCCCGCGAGCGGCTCCGTGCGGCCGCTCGGTCCAGCAGCGCACCGACCTCGGCGACGAAGGTGGCCACCTCGCCGGGAGGCAGACTCAAGCCCAGACGGGACACGGCGACGACGCGGTCGTCCCCCACAGCGCCGATCTCGTCGAGAGAGGCCTCGACCAACGCGGCGGTCGTTCCCCGGTCTCCCGCCACCTCCCAGGAGCGGCCGGTCGCCCGGTAGGGCTGCTGTCGGGAACCACGCGGACCGGGACGGACCTCCTCGGGCTGGAGGAATCCCTGCTCGACGAGCGGGCGCAGGTGGTAGTGGATCGTGCCCGGGGTGCTGTCCAGCAGCTCGGCGAGCTCCTTGTTGGTGCGGGCACGGTCGCGGCAGGCGAACAGGATGCGCAACCGCGTGGGATGTCCCAGGGCCTTGGCCTCGGCGGCGGTCGGGAGACGACGGTCAGGGCTGGCGGTCTCGCGCGGCGTGTGCATACCGCGATCATCGCACACCGTGCGGCCGACTGCTTGACTTCTCTCAAGTAGTCGTGCGAAGCTGCCGTATCGCACCGCCCGGCCACCACCTCCCGATCGGACATCCCGCCGTGGATCCGACCGCTTCCGGCTCCACGGACACGGACCCGTCCTGGTGGCAGCGACGCACGGCAGGGCTGGATGGTCGCTACTGGCGGCTGTGGGGCGCGGTCGCGAGTTCGAACCTCGGCGACGGGCTGGTGTCCCTGGCGTTCCCTTGGCTCGCGTCCCTGTTGACCCGCGACGCGCTGGCCATCTCCGGGGTCGCGCTGGCGACACGTCTGCCGTGGCTCGTCTTCAGTCTGCAGGCCGGGGTGCTCGGTGACCGGTACGACCGTCGCCGGCTGATGGTGATCGCCAACAGCCTCCGCGCCGCGGTCGCGGCGGCTGTGGCCGTCGCCGTGGTGATGGACATCGCCTCGCTGCCCCTGCTCTACCTCACCGCGTTCGCGCTCGGCATGTCCGAGGTCGTCTTCGACAACACCTCGCAGGCGCTGCTGCCCTCTCTCGTGCCCCGCGACCGACTCGAGCGGGCGAACGGGAACCTGATGGGCGCCCAGATGGTGATCGCGGACTTCATCTCCCGACCCATCGCCGGAGCACTGGTCGGGATCGCGCTGTCGCTGCCCTTCGCGATCGATGCAGCGACGGCAGCCATGTCCGCGGCCTTGGTCGCCAGCATCCCCGGCACCTGGCGTGCCGCGCCGACCGTCGCGGGGCGCCGACCACCGATGCGTGCCCAGATCCTCGAGGGGCTGCGCTGGCTGTGGCGCCACCGGCTGCTCAGAACGCTGGCGCTGGCGCTCGGGCTCATGAACGGTGTCGCTGCGGCCACCATGGCCACCTTCGTCCTCTTCGTCCAGGAGATCCTGCTGCTGGATGGGCTCGGGTTCGGCCTCCTGCTCGCGACCGGGAGCGTCGGGGGGCTCCTCGGGAGCACCCTCGCCCCGAACCTCGTCGCCCGGCTCGGCGCGAGCCGGTCGCTGGTGCTGGCGATCGTCGCGCCGCTGGTCACCTTCGGCGCCATCGCGATGACCTCGAGCGCCGTGACCGCCGGCATCGCCTTCGCAGGGTTCAGCTTCACCGCCATCACCTGGAACGTGGTGACCGTCTCGCTGCGCCAGACGCTGATCCCCGACGAGTTGCTCGGCCGGGTCAACAGCGCCTACCGCTTCTTCGGTTGGGGGGCCATGCCCTTCGGCACGCTGCTCGGTGGAGCGCTCGTGAACCTGGTGGAAGCACCCGCGGGGCGCGACATCGCACTGCGCTCACCGTTCATCGCGGCCGTCGCGCTGCACGTGCTGATGCTGGCCACGGTGGTGCCCAAGCTGACACCGCGTGCGATCGACGAGGCACGGGAGTCCGCACCCGAGCGCACGTGAGCCGGACGAACCCTCGCCGGAGCGTGGCCCCACACCGCTACCCTCGCTCGGTTCCCCCTCCCACACCACCTCGGGACCCCTTTGACCACGCCTGTTTCCACCCTGCGCGACGACCTCCGGAACGTCGCGATCATCGCCCACGTCGACCACGGCAAGACCACCCTGGTCGATGCCATGCTGTGGCAATCCGGAGCCTTCCGGGCCAACCAGGACGTGGCCGAGCGGGTGATGGACTCCAGCGACCTCGAGCGGGAGCGGGGCATCACGATCCTCGCCAAGAACACCGCCGTCGTCGTACCCGTCCCCGGGGGCGAGCCCGTCACGGTCAACGTCGTCGACACCCCCGGCCACGCGGACTTCGGCGGCGAGGTCGAGCGCGCCCTGGCCATGGTCGACGGTGCGCTGTTGCTCGTGGACGCGAGCGAGGGCCCACTCCCACAGACCCGGTTCGTGCTCCGCAAGGCGCTCGAGAGCGGGCTGCCGGTGATCGTGGTGGTCAACAAGATCGACCGTCCGGATGCACGCATCGCCGAGGTCGTCGATGAGACCTTCGACCTCCTCATCGACCTCGGTGCCGACGATGCGCAGGTCGATCTGCCGGTGCTCTACACCAACGCCAGGGACGGCACGGCAACCCTCGATATGGATCAGCCAGGCACGGACCTGCAACCCCTGTTCGAGACGCTGCTCGCGCACGTGCCGGCGCCCCGTCACCAGCCGGATCATCCGTTCCAGGCCCTGGTCACCAACCTGGACGCCTCCCCCTACCTCGGCCGGCTGGCGCTCTGCCGCATCCAGCACGGCACCGTGCGCCGGGGCGAGACCGTCGCCTGGTGCCGGGAGGGCGGGGCGATCGAGCACGTGAAGCTGTCCGAGCTCTACCTCACCGAGGCCTTGGACCGGGTCAAGGCGGACGAAGCCGGCCCAGGCGATCTCATCGCGGTGGCCGGGATCGACGACGTCACGATCGGTGACACCCTGGCCGACGTCTCCGACCCCCGTCCCCTCCCCCGCCTGACGATCGACGAGCCGAGCCTCGGGATGACCCTGGGCGTGAACACCTCGCCGCTGGCGGGTCGCGATGGCTCACAGCTGACCGCGCGCCTGATCGAGGCCCGCCTGAAGCAGGAACTGGTCGGCAACGTCTCCCTCCGGGCGCTGCCGACCGAGCGGCCCGACACCTGGGAGGTGCAGGGTCGCGGGGAGCTCCAGCTCGCGGTGCTCGTGGAGACGATGCGACGCGAGGGTTTCGAGCTGACCGTTGGCAAGCCGCGGGTCGTCACCAAGGAGGTCGACGGTGCGGTCCACGAGCCGTTCGAGTACCTCTCGATCGACGTCCCGGACGACTACGTCGGCGTCGTCAGCCAGCTGCTCGGGCTCCGGAAGGGCCGGATGGTGCAGATGATCAACCATGGCGCCGGTTGGGTGCGCCTCGACTACCGCGTTCCCGCCCGGGGGCTCATCGGCTTCCGCACCGAGTTCCTCACCGAGACCCGTGGAACCGGGATCCTGCACCACGTCTTCGACGGTTACGAGCCCTGGCAGGGCGAGCTCCGTACCCGCCCGAACGGCTCACTGGTCGCCGACCGGCAGGGGCAGGCGACCCAGTTCGCCCTGCTCAACCTCCAGGAGCGCGGTGCCCTGTTCATCGCACCCGGCACCGAGGTCTACGCGGGGATGATCGTCGGCGAGAACGCTCGCACCGAGGACATGGACATCAACCCGGCGAAGGAGAAGAAGCTCTCGAACGTCCGCTCCGCCACCGGTGACGAACTCGTCCGCCTCGCTCCTCCCCGCCAGCTCTCCCTCGATCAGGCCCTCGAGTTCATCCGTGAGGACGAGGCCGTCGAGGTGACGCCCGGCTACGTCCGTCTCCGCAAGGTCGAACTGGATCCCTCGCTCAGGGCACGAGCCGCCAAGCGTGCCAAGGCGGGTGGCGCCCCCGTGTGAGCGACGCCGTGTCACCGGCGGGTGCCGGAGCGGGCGGATCCCCGGCCGGCAGGCGTGTCGTGGCGCCGGCGGCGACCGCCAGCCGGGCGACCGCGCGGCAGCCAGCGGCCGGCCACCACCAGGGCGACCACGAGCAGCGCCGATCCGGCGGTCAGCGCGAGCAGGCCACCCAGGTCCTCCAGCAGGCTCGGGATGAACAGCATCGCGAGCCCGAGTGCGACCATGATCGCACCGCCGATCAGCTTCAGCAGCCGACCGTGCTTCTCCTCGAAGGCCGTGATCCGCAGGGTCACCACGACCACGCCGAACACGAGCAGCTCATCGAGGACGTAGATCAGCAGGTACAGCGCCAGCAACCCGGCGAAGGCGATCCCGCCCTCGACGCCGAGCGTGCGCAGCGTCCCCGCCCAGATGACGGGGAAGCCGGCGGTACACGGCAGCTCGACGAGCGCCACGCCGCTGGCCAGGACCACGGTGGTCAACAGCACGGAGGACAGTGACCGCTTGCCATCACGGACCGCACGTCCGCCGCGGTAGATGCGGGGCTTGAAACGGTCGGGGATCGTGAACGAGATCCCCTGCTTGTAGGCGAAGTAGTCCTTGACGTTCACCGCCCCGACGGTCAGCGCCACGACCGCGACGCCCACCCGGATCGCACCCAGCCGCTCGACCAGGCCGAGGACGGTGAACAGCCCGGCGATGAACGCGCCGTAGAGCAGCGCGGTGGTCGCGAGGAACGTCCCGCCGACCGCGATCACGCGCGTGCGGGAGGCGCCGGCGTTCAGCACCATGGCCAGCAGGACGGTCAGCACCCACAGCGAACACGGGTTGAACCCGTCGACCAGGGCGATCAGCGCCGTCACCCCGACCGCCGAACGCCCGGCGAGTTCGACCTCCCCGAACAACGGCACGTCGATGTCGTCGTCATCGGGTGTCGGGGAGGCGTCGGCCGCCTCCCCGTCCACGGTGGGAGCCTCGTCGCGGACGGCGATCAACCGTGCCAGCTCGGCCGTCACCTCCTGGGCGACCCGTTCGTCGAAGCCGACCCACACCTCGTCGCCGATGATGGTGGTCGGCACCCCGGACGGGCTCATCCCGCGGGCGACGAGCTCCCGCTCCCACGTCGCACGCGCGTCCGGGTCCTGGGACACCTCGTGGCGGAGGATCACCACCTCATCGCCTACCCGCTCCTCGACCTCATCCAGGTAGGCCTGCATCCGTACGCAGTAGGGGCAGCTGTCGGATCCGAAGTAGAGGACCTCGATCGTCCCGTCCTCGGTGATCGCCTCCTCGGCCGCGGCATGCGCCGGAGCCTGAAGCCCGCTCAGCGCGGTGAGCGACACGAGGATAGCCGCGGTGAGCAACGCCAGGTATCCACCCCTCGCGGAGCCGTCGTCTCGCCGGAGCCTCAGCACGCGCATCACCTCAACCAGCAGCATGGTGGGTGGTCGGCGATAGCGGAGTGGACGTGCGGCCCGTCACGGAGGGCCAAGCGACCCGGGTGTCCGGGGGAGGGTCCCGCGCGTTGGTTCGCGAGGCGTTGCTGTTCCTCCCGATCGGCATCCTGGGGATCATGACCGTCGGAGTGCTCTTCCTGATCGCGGCCGTCATCTGCCTGGTGGTTGCCCTTGGCGCAGTACCGGAGCTTCTTCACCGGGGTAGCGCGCCTGCTGCGTCCGGGCGGTCGGCTTTACTCCGAGTCGGCCGGAGCGGGCAACGTCGCGGCTGTGGGTGCACTGCTGGGTGACGTCGCCGCGGAGTTCTCCCTGCAACCGCCTCCGCCCTTCCCGGACGCCGGTGTCGTCTTCGAGCACGTCGAATCCGCAGGGTTCGCGCTCCCGCTCGACGCGGCCAAGACCGTCGCGCAGCGGCGAAGCTTCAGCCGCGAGGAGCTCACCGGGTTCCTGCGCTCCCAGGCTGCTGTCGCGCTGATCCGGGATGCGCCTGAGCACCTCGCTGAGGCGATCACCGATGCCCTCGGTGATGGGGTCGATCGTCTGCGCCGTCACGATGGCACCTACGACCAGACCTTCGTCCGCCTCGAGATCCTCGCGGGTCGACCCGACGGGTAGCCAGCGGCGGCCACTCTCGTGCGTTCGTCGTCTCGGAGATGACTCCTCGACCTCGTCGATCGGCACGAACGGCTCACCGGGTTCGGGTACGGCTACGCCCAGGGCCACCTGTCCAGCCGGCCCGTCCCCGCCCCGGTGCACTCACCCGTTTCACCGGCGACCCGTCACTGAGTTTCACCACCGATGAGCTCCGCGAAGACGATGATGTTGTCCTGATAGCTGCGCGCCTGCCGGTCGAACGCTCCCCCGCAGGTGATCAGGCGCAGCCCGGCGTGGTCGAGATCGCCGTACACCGCCTCGGTCGGGAACTCGTCCTTGTCGAACCGTTCGACCCGTGTGACGCGGAACGGCGCCGTGCTGCCGTCTCCTCGGCCGATCACGATCTCATCTCCCGATGCGAGGTCGCGCAGTTCGAAGAACACGCCCGGTTGTCCTGCCCAGTCCACATGGCCCGCGATGATGGCCGGCCCACGCTCTCCAGGTGTCGGCGAGCCGGTGTACCACCCGGCGGGGAACCCGCTCGGCGGGACCTCCAAGGTCCCGTCGGCCTGCAGCCCGAGGTCGATCAACGTCGAGTCCACGCCGATCGACGGGATCTGCACACGCACCGGTGCCGCAGCGGGCATCGTTGCCGGCCCAGGGGGGCGGATCGGCTCGGCGTCGGAGACCGTGGCCGACGACGGAGACGGTGATCGGGATTCGGACGGTGGGGGCGCGGGAAGCGCGGTGGCCAGCGGTACCTCGCTCGCGTGCCAACTCGACATCGTCGTCGTGTCCGCGCCGGCCGTGCCGTCCGAGCGGGCACAAGCGGTCACGCCGACCGCCGCGACCAACACGGCGACCAGCAGGACCTGCCTCGGCTGCAAGCAGCTCGTGGCCCGCTCGTGCCCGATCATCTTCAGACCCGGACCCGGCGGCGAGCAGCGACGCCCACCGTGCCGCCCAACGCGACGAGCATGAGCACCCCGGCGAACAGCAGCCCCATCCCGTTGGAGGTCGTCCCGACGCCGCCACCTGCTGCGACCCCACCACTCGGGACCGTCGTGACCTGGCCGGTCGTGTCACCGTCGGACGTGTCACCGTCGGTCGGGGTGCCGTCGGACGTGTCACCTTCGGTGGAAGTGTCGTCCTCGACCGGCGTCTCCTCCTCGACCGGCGTCTCCTCCTCGACCGGCGTGTCGCCCTCGTCGTCGGCGGGCACGGCGCATGCCGCGTCGGTGATGGTGTTGGTGTCCATGGTGACCGCACCCTCCCGCGCCAGCACGCGCCC
>JBBDSW010000182.1:0-17811 GCA_040904745.1 Nitriliruptoraceae bacterium | reverse complement strand
CATATCCGAACACCTGTTCGGACACAAGCCACCGGACCCCACCCCTGTGGACAACAGCCGGCGGATGGGTCGCCGGTGCCCGGCCGTCGGGTGGGGCGGCTGGCCGGTGGCGGGCTATGACGGGGGATCCCCGTCCATCGAGAGAGGGAGCCCTCCGGCCAGTTGTGCGAGGTCCGCGCCAGCGCGCTCCAACCGCTCTCGCCCGCTGGAACGCGTTGCGCTACGCAGGATCGGCTCCAGCGGGCGGAACAGCAGGGAGCGGACCCGCAGTTCGATGGCATACGAGGTGATGCTTCCGGCCGGGTCCTCTGAAACGGTGACCTCGCCGTGACCCGCGAGTGGACCGTCACGAACCTCGACGAGCAGGTGATCGGGTTCGTTGCGTTCGACGACCGCCACCGTCGCGACGAGCGTGGGTATCGGGGGGTGGGTGTCGAAGGTCAATCGTGCGGTCTGGAGGGCGTCCGGCAGGGGTGCGACGGCTTCCACGGACCGGATGGCCGGCCACCAGTCCGGCCAAGTGGCGAGGTCGTTGATCACCCCCCAGACATCACCGACCGGTGCGGTCGAGCGCCAGCGCCCCTGGATATCGATCGCTCCCATGCCACGAACCTCTCGCTCTCAGGCCACGCTACCCCGACCCGTGTGCAGGCAGGCAGGTGGGGCGGGGCGGCCGTGGGAAGGCGGCGCGCTCGCGCCGAGGTGGTGCGGTGCTGCACCGGGCTGGTGCGGCGCCAAGCCGAGGTAGCGAGAGCTTCACCGAGGTGGTGAGGGCTCCGTCGAGGTCGCTACGCTTCGCGCCCTTGCTGGAGTAGCTCAGTCGGTAGAGCAATCGCCTCGTAAGCGATAGGTCAGGGGTTCGATTCCCCTCTCCAGCTCCGTGTCCCGGGGGTTCTCCCGACGCTGCGCCCGCCATCTCGCACCGGGCCGGCCGCCGTCAGCGGTCGGGCTGTCAGCCCACCTTGCGCCCGTCGGGGTGGTCTGTGCCCTTGACCGCACCGGGCTCCCCGGTGACGAAGCCGTCCTGGAGGTAGCGGACCACCTCGTCGGTCGTGAGCACCTTGGCGACGGTGCTGTTGGCGATCGTGAGCGCGGTCTCCTGGTTGGCCGTGGCCGTCGCGACCGCGTCACCCACCAGCACGACGTCGTAGCCACGCGAGTTGCCCGCGTAGGCGGTGCTCAGCACGCACTCGTCGGTCCACAACCCGACGATCACGATCGTGTCGATGTCGAGCGCTTCGAGCTTGCCGTCCAGGTAGGACCCGCCCTGTTCGTCGAAGGTCCAGAACATGTCGAGGTGCTTGCCGAGGTAGAACCAGCCGTCCGCCCGCTCCTGCTCGGTGGGCGCGATCTCCGCCAGCGGCTCGAGGCCCGCGGCACCCGTGAAGACGTAGGCGGCGTTCTCCGGCTCCTCGGGACGCAACCCCCGGGGGCCGTACCAGCGGTCCATGGCGTTGGAGATGCCGTCGTCGAACATCCGGCTCCACGCGCTCCACGCGATGGCCACCCCGTCACTCGCCGCGCGGGCCGTCCGGAACGCATCGACCCGCCGCTCGATGTTCGGCAGGATGCCACCGGCATAGGGCCGGTACTCCTCCTGGCAGTCGTCCACGAGCAGGGCGATCCGGCGAGGTCGATCCTGGAGCTCCCACGCCGCCCAGAAGGCCAGCGGCTGTCCATGAGGACCGCCAGGCGTCGAGCTGAAGTTCTGCATCGGCTGCATGGCGAGGTCCATGTCGCGATGTTCGCGAGGCTCCGCGACGGCTCCTCGAGCGTGCGGAACCGCTCCTGGCCCTGCTGCATCTCCGGTGTCCTCTCGTATCGGTGGCTACCGCGAAGCGGGGCTTCGCATCGCAGACACGAACCGTAGACCCGGGACGTCGTGCCAGCCTCCGAGTTGGCCCACCTTCCGACCGACAGCCGGCATCGGCAGCCCACTGCCCAGCGTGGATGGTGATCACCATGCCGCGGCTGCGGTCATCGAGCCGTGCGCGGCGGGGGCGGTCGCTGTCGGCGAATCTGCTGCTCGTCCCCGGACTCCGTGACATCCCCCACGATCCGACGGTCGCACAGCGTTGCTCGATGGTGGCCGCGTTCGCTGCCGGCACGGCTCTCATCGTGCTCACGGCCGGTGCGGGCGCGTCGGGTCCCCGCAACCCACCTCGCACGCGCACGGTGCGCTCTAAGCGCGCACGCATCGGGGAGCCTCAACCTCCGGGCCTTCTCCCGCGTCGGAGGGGGTGAAAGCGGCGATACCCGTCGCCTCCCAGAGAGGATGGAACCATGACCCCCCGCTCCCACATGCGCCCCGACCACCGCTCCCGCACCACCGTCATCGCTGCCTTCGTGCTCGCCCTGGTGGTCGCCGCGTGCGGCGGCCCCGCGGACGACGCGGCTGATGTCGGGGGTGCCCCGACGGACGACGCCGTGGAGCCCGAGGAAGCCGCAGACGACGCCGCGGAGCCCGAGGAATCCCCGGACGAAACCGCCGAGCCGATCAGCGACGACGGCTCCTCGGACGAGCAGACCAGCGGGCCGGCCGACGCCCAGGCCGACGACCAGGCCGACGACCAGGCCGACGACCCTGCTGCTGATGAGCCCGCAGACGACGCCGAGCTGACCGTCATCGAAGGCCCCCCGGGTGAGGACTGCACCGGCCAGGGGAACCGCGTCGAGCTCGCGCCGGCACCGGATCTCCCCGAGGCGGTCGCCGCGCAGCGTGAGTTCCTGATCGAGGCGGCCCTGCGCTGCGATGAGCAGCTGCTCTTCACCGCCACCGAGGAGTCCGACCGGTTCTCGGCCGCGTTCGACACCGAGGTGGACCTGATCGGGCTCCTGTGGGAGCTCGAGGAAGCCGGCGAGGAGCCCTTCCTCCGCCTGGCGCAGGTGCTCGCGACCACCCCTGCCCTGTCCGACGACGGTGACACCTACGTGTTCCCACAGGTGACGACGGGTCTCCCCGAACACACCACCGATGCAGCGTGGGACGAGCTCACCTGGATCGAGGACATCGAGGCAGCTCGCGACCAGGGTGATGGCTACCTCGGCTGGCGTGCCGGGATCTCGGCCGACGGTCAGTGGCGGTTCTTCGTCCAGGGCGATTGATCAGCAGATCGAACGGAAGACCGGGCACCGGACCGGCGGGGTGCCCCATCCGTGGAGACGCGGGGTGGGGCACCCCGCGTCGGCGTCTGCGGTCGAGCTGACCGAGTGGGGCGGGCACGAACCACTCGTGTCCGCGGCCCGGGGAGTGAGCGGGCAGCACGCGGCACACGACGGCCTGGGACCGGCACGTGACGGGTTCGGGCCGGCATGCTCGGACACGGGCGTCAACCGTCCGTCCGCCGGTGGTCGGACAGCCTGGCCCGTTGGCAGGGGGTACGGGTGGGCGCGCAGCGTCGAGGTGGCGGACACTCCCTCCCTACGCCGCCCCCGCGGTCTGCGGGGGCGTTCGCGACGGCGACCGCCGTTCCCCACCGATGTGGCGCACGACCGATGTTCCCTGCACGCATGAGCGTGCATCGAGGGAGGCACGGTGCCGCGGTGGGCGATCCGCCCGAGGCTCCTCTTGCGACCTTCCGCTCCGCTGCCCCTGCGTCCACGGTCCCCCACGGCCGGCAAGGGCCGTTCCCTCGGGCTGCGCAGCCGCCGTGCGCGCCGTGCCGCGGCGGTCGCGCTCCTGGTCGGTGGCGTGAGCGTCGCTGCGGTCTCGGCCGGCTCGGCGGTGCTCGATGTCGACGCTCCCGCCGAGGGTCTGGCCGGTGCCACCTCGCCGGCGTCGATCCGGCCGGCTCTGGCGACCGACATCGTGCCCGGTTCGATGGCCGCAGCGGTACCAGGTTCGGGGACCGGTGACGGGTCCGGCTCGAGGACCGACGAGGTGGCCGCCTTGGAGCCCCGTACCGACTCGGATCCCGCGACGGAGGACCGTGGGGGCTCGACGGCGGAGGAGCAGGCAGACGCCGCTGCCGAGCGGGCCGAAGGTGACGCTGCCCCCGAACCCGTCTACACGACCGCGGATGGTGAACGGGTCGACGCGGAGCGCATCCATGACTTCCTCGCCGGTCGGGGTGCGCCGTTGGCCGACCACGCGGACACGTTCGTCGCTGCCGGCATCGCCCATGACGTCGACCCGCGGGTCGTCGTGGGGATCGCCATCGCCGAGTCCAACGGCGGCGAGCGGCTGCCGGCCGGCTCCCACAACGCCTGGGGTTGGGGTGGCAGCGGGCCCCACGGGTTGGCGGCGTGGGATTCGTGGGAGGAGTCGATCCACGGGTACACCGAGCGGCTCGGCGAGCGCTACGCCACCGATGACGTCAGCGTCGACTTCGCCCAGGCGTACTGCCCGCCGAACTGGCGCTGGTGGCACGACACGGTCACCTGGGTCATCGCCCAGATCTGACGCCCGGACCTGCCGGGGATCAGCGGTCGGTGATGTCCACGTTCCCGTGGTCGTGGAGGGCCGGGATGCGCCCGAGCTTGCCGGCCTCGAAGTCGTTGAACGCCTGGATGACCTCGGCCTTGGTGTTCATCACGAAGGGGCCGTACCAGGCGACCTGTTCGCGGATCGGCTGCCCGCCGAGCAGCAGCACGTCGAGCTTCGGTGCCCGTGAGCTCTGCGTCGACGCAGCGGTCAGCGTGATCCCGTCCCCCCCGCCGAACACGGCGAGCTGGCCGTCCCCGATCGGACGCTCCTCCGCACCCACCGTCCCCGTGCCGTTCAGCACGTAGGCGAGCGCGTTGAAGCCGGTTGGCCAGGGAACACGGAGCCGCGCGCCGGGTTCCAGCGTCGCGTGGATCAGGGTGATGGGGGTGGAGGTCGAGCCGGGTCCGCGGATGCCGGCGACGTCCCCGGCGATGATCCGCAGCAGCGTCCCGCCATCGTGTGAGGTTGCCAGCGCCACGTCCGAGCCGCGGAGGTCCTGGTACCGCGGGGCGTTCCATTTCTGGGCCTTCGGCAGGTTGACCCACAGCTGGAAGCCGTGGAAGAGACCACCCTTGACGACGATCTCCTCCGGCGGCGCCTCGATGTGCAGCATCCCGGACCCGGCGGTCATCCACTGGGTGTCCCCGTCGGTGATGAGGCCACCGCCACCGTTGGAGTCCTGGTGCTGGAGCGTCCCGTCCAGCATGTAGGTCACGGTCTCGAACCCGCGGTGGGGATGCCACGGCGTCCCCTTGGGCTCGCCGGGCGCGTACTCCACCTCGCCCATCTGGTCGAGGTGGATGAAGGGGTCGAGGTCGGCCAGTTCCACGCCCGCGAAGGCACGACGGACGGGGAAGCCCTCGCCTTCGAAGGCCCGGGGTGCGGTGGTGACGCTGCGCACCGGTCGGGCGTGGGCGACCTCGGCCGGTGCCGGCGAGATGCGCGGCAGCGTGAGCAGGTCGTCGACGGTGACGGCGGGCATGGCGTCCTCCTCTGGGCGGTCGGCAGATGTGGGGCACACCTCGCGCCGGTCCACGACAGCGTACCGGCGATAGTTGCATACGCAACTGACTTGTCCATCGGTCCCGCACCCGACCGGCTGGATGCGCGTGCCCGGGAGCGGCTACGCTCCGCTGGCCCCACCCCCCACCACCCGCCGGAGGATCCAGCCGATGCGTCGGATGCTGGTGCTGTTCGTCGCGTTCGCCCTGCTGCTGGCGCTTCCAGGGCTCGCGTCGGCCCAGGCAGCCTCCTCGGGGGAGAGCGCCGACCTCGTGCTCGCGGCCGAAGGGGAGCCGGTCGGACCCGAACCGGCACCGCGGGACCAGGAGGACAACCCGGCCCGCCAGCTCGCCGGCTACGAGGACCAGGAGACGCCGTTCACCTGGGGGGCCGCATGGCTGCTGGCCGCGCTCGGGTTCGTCGGGTTGGCGGTGATGTTGGCCGTGTACCGCGTCCTCGTCGTCGGACCCAGCAGGGATCGGACGTCAGCCTGACCTCGGATGACGAAGGCACGCGCGCTGCCTCGCTGGCTGCGGATGCGCCAGGCGGCAGGGACCCGCTGGTCGACGTGTCCGTCGCGCTGCGCACCGCGTCCCTCCTGGCCCCCGCGAAGCGCCCGGATGCGACCGCGGTCGCCGCGCTCCGTGCGGCCGTGCGCGTGGACCTTGCGACGATCGACGCGGCTGCGCGGCGCTTCACCGCGCTCGGCGCCGACCTGCCGCCGACGACCGTGCGGATCGTCGGCCGCACGGCGTGGGTGCGTGCCAACCTCGACGTGGTCGGGAGCGCGTTCGAGCCGCTGCGCGAACGCCTCGAACAGCGGCCCGTCGCCGCCCGACGAGCGCTCGGCATCCAGCTCGGGGTGCTGTTCGGTCTCCTGTCCACCAAGGTGCTCGGCCAGTTCGTGCTGCCGCTGGCGGGTCCGGGTTCCGGTCAGCTCTTGGTCGTCGGCCCCAACGTCCTGGACCTGGCGGCGCAGCACGGCCGGCTTGCCGAGGACATCCGTCGAACGGTCCTGCTCCA
The DNA here is from genome assembly GCA_040904745.1 of Nitriliruptoraceae bacterium. Lineage (GTDB taxonomy): Bacteria > Actinomycetota > Nitriliruptoria > Nitriliruptorales > Nitriliruptoraceae > T1Sed10-7. The sequence continues at coordinate 11,360 of JBBDSW010000182.1, read as the reverse complement.
CGAGGTGACCCACCGGCTGCAGTTCGACTCGACCGACTGGCTGGGGGACCACCTCCGCGGCCTCGTCGAGCGCTACCTCGACAACACCCGCGTGGACGTGAACCACCTCGCTGAGCTCGCCTCCCGTCTCCCCGAGGCGGTCGCCGCCGCCCGCGCGCAGGGGGAGGTGCGTCCGCTCCTCGAGGCCGTCCTCACGCCGGAGCAGGTCGCCGTCGTCGAGGAGGCACAGGGACTGATGAGCCTGCTCGAGGGCCACGGCAACGCCACGATGTACGGCGCCGGTGACGATCTGATCGCCGACCCCGAGGGTGTCCGCGAGGCGATGGCTGCACGGCAGGGCGACGTGACCTCCAAGCTGCTCTCGGCGATCGGCGGCCTGGAGATGAAGCGTCGGCAGTACCGCGAGGGGGAGCGGTTCGTCCAGCACGTGCTCGACGCCGCCGGCACCGACGGTCTGAACCGGGCGTTCGCCGTGCCCGAGAACCTGCCTCGGGGCGAGGAGGTCGGCGACCCCGACGGGTGGCTCGCGCGCGTCTCGGGCGGGTGAGTACCGGGATGGGCGATGCCCTGCCGCCGGGCCAGCCACGTGCTGCGATCCTCGCCGAGGTGGCCCGTGCCCTGCGGGTGGTGGAGGATGGGGCGAGCGTCGTGATCGGGTGCTCCGGGGGACCGGACTCCACCGCGCTCGCGTTCCTGACCGCCGAAGCGCGTGACGACCTCGTCATCGAACTCGTCCACGTCGCACACGGGCTCCGTGGCGCCGCGATCGATGCCGAGGAAGGGGCCTTGGTCGGCCAGCACGCCGCGTGGCTCGGTACGAGGAGCCGGAGCGTGGCGGTGGATGTCCGCCCGGACGGGGGCGGGATCGAGGCGGCCGCACGCAGCGTCCGGCTCGCCGCACTCGAGCAGGTGGCCGACGAGCGCGGTGCCGCGGCGATCCTGCTCGGCCACACCGCGGACGACCAGGCCGAGACGCTGCTGCTGCGTCTGGCCCGGGGGACCGGCCTCGATGGACTCGCCGGGATGCGGCTGGTGCGCGGACGCTTCGTGCGGCCGCTGCTGCGGCTTCGGCGCGGCGATGTGCGTGGCTTCGTCGCCGGTGACGGGCTCCCCACGGCCGACGACGAGAGCAACGACGACGCACGGTTCGGACGCGTCGTGGTCCGGCACGAGGTCCTCCCCTCTCTTGCCCGGGTGGCGAGCGATCCGGTCGGCGCCCTGTCACGCCTGGCCGAGCTCGCGCACGCCGATGCGACGGCGCTCGAGGCCGCTGCCAGGCAGGCCGTCCCGATCGAGAGCTACGGCGAGGTGACCGCGCTGGACCGCTTGGCGCTCGGGGCGGCCCATCCGGCACTGGCCCGCCGACGGATCCGCGCGGCGCTCGGTGCCCACCAGAGCCGTGCACCCGACGCGGGCACCGTGGCACGGGTGCGCACCGCCGACGTGGGGACCCGCGAGACCCTCCCGGGGGCCCTCCAGCTCGAGGTCACCCGTGCGCAGGTGCTGATCGGCCGTAGCGACGGCCCGGAGCCGGAGCCACGTCCGCTGGTCCTGCCGGGAGTGACGCCCTGGCCAGCGACGGGTGTTGCCCTCACGACGCGGACCCCGGAGCCGGCCGACGCCGCCGCGGACCGGGGACAGCTCGCTCTCGGACTGCCGGGCACGTGGACCCCGCGGCCGATGCCACCGGCCGCTCTGGCCGTCCTGCCGGGGGGACGGATCGACCGCGTCGAGGTGTGGCTTCCTGCCGGACTGGAGCCGCTCACGGTCCGGCCGCCCCGGCCGGGGGACCGCATCCGCACAGCCGGCGGGACCCGCCGGCTGGCGGTGGTCCTGCGCGATGCGCGGGTTCCGCGGTTGCTGCGGGGGAGGTGGCCGGTGCTGGTCTCCGGGGACCGGGTGGTGTGGGTACCCGGGATCGGGGTGGACGCCGAGGTTTCCGACCACGGGCGGCGCGCTCCGGAAGCGGCCGTCACACTCACCTCCGTGGACCGACGGTCCGCGGACCGTCGCGTCGACGAAGGCCACCGGGCCGACGACTAGTCTCACGGCCCCCGCGCAGCGATCCCGACGACGTGACGGGACGGACACCATGACCAAGCCCTCCGCTCCGCTGGAACGCATCCCGGCGGAGCATCACGATCAGATCGACTCCGTCCTGATCACCGCCGAGGAGATCGCGGAGCGGCTCGACGTCCTCGCGGCTGAGGTCAGCCGTGACTACGCGGGGAGTGAACTGCTGCTGGTCGGGGTCCTCAAGGGGGCCATCTTCGTCGTCTCCGACCTGCACCGCCGTCTCAGCATCCCGGCAGCGGTGGACTTCATGGCCGTCTCCTCGTACGGCTCGGCCACCACCTCGTCGGGCGTCGTACGGATCCTCAAGGACCTCGAGACCGAGATCGAGGGACGTGACGTCCTGGTCGTCGAGGACATCGTCGACTCCGGGCTGACGCTCGACTACCTGCTCAAGAACCTCCGTTCGCGCCAGCCGGCCTCGGTCGAGGTCCTCTCGCTGCTCACCAAGCCGTCACGGCGCGAGGTGGACCTGCCGGTCCGCTACGTCGGCTTCGAGGTCCCGGACGTGTTCGTGGTCGGCTACGGCCTCGACTTCGCCGAGCACTACCGCGGGTTGGCGGACATCGTGACGCTGAAACCGGCGGTGTACGGGGGCTGACACGGACCGCTGTGCGACCGCCTGGCGCCGTCCGGACCACGCTCAACCCCGCCTTGGGCAACCCCTCCCGCTGGTAGCATCGAACACTTCACGCGGACGTCGACGACCCGTCCCTGCGCGCTCCCGCGTCCGCACGAGCGCACCCTGAAGAGGTCCCCCTGTGGCGAACGAGAAGCCGACCAGTCGCCTGTTGCGCGGCCCACTGCCGTGGATCCTGGCGGTCGCGGCGGCCCTGTGGCTCGGGTGGAGCCTGTTGTCGGCTGCCTCCGCACCGGAGGAGCTGACCTGGAGCCAGTTCCAGGAGGCCGTGGAGAGCGGTGAGCTCGAGGGCCAGGATCTCGAGGTCACCACGATCGGGAACCGCTCCGAGGCCATCGAGGGTGAACGCCGCGCCGACGGCTCGAGCCAGGCCTTCCGCACGGTCTACAACGCGGAGATCAACGGCGACCAGTTGCGCTCCTGGATCAACTCCGGGCGCATCGGCAACGTCGAGTTCGATGCCGAGCAGACCGGTGCCCTGGTCCAGATCCTGGCGACCGTCATCCCGTTCGTGCTGATCCTCGGGATCTTCTTCCTGCTGATGCAGAACATGCAGGGTGGGGGCGGTCGGGTCATGCAGTTCGGTAAGTCCAAGGCCAAGATGGTCTCCAAGGACGCGCCGAAGGTGACCTTCTCCGACGTCGCCGGTGCGCAGTCGGCCGTCGAGGAACTGCGCGAGATCAAGGACTTCCTCGAGAACCCGCAGAAGTTCCAGGCGATGGGGGCCAAGATCCCCAAGGGCGTGCTGCTGTTCGGGCCTCCCGGGACCGGGAAGACCCTGCTGGCCCGGGCGGTGGCCGGCGAGGCGGGCGTGCCCTTCTTCTCGATCTCCGGGTCCGACTTCGTCGAGATGTTCGTCGGGGTGGGTGCGAGCCGTGTCCGAGACCTGTTCGAGCAGGCCAAGGCCAACGCGCCCGCGATCATCTTCATGGACGAGATCGATGCCGTCGGACGCCACCGTGGTGCGGGGATGGGTGGTGGCCACGACGAGCGCGAGCAGACCCTGAACCAGTTGCTGGTCGAGATGGACGGCTTCGACGTCCGTACCGCCGTGATCCTGATCGCGGCGACCAACCGTCCCGACATCCTCGACCCGGCGCTCTTGCGTCCCGGGCGTTTCGACCGGCAGATCGTGGTCGACCGCCCGGACCTCATCGGACGCGAGGCGATCCTCGAGGTCCACGCCAAGGGCAAGCCGTTGGCCGACGACGTCGACCTCTCCGTCCTCGCCCGCTCGACCCCGGGTTTCACCGGCGCCGATCTCGCCAACCTCGTCAACGAAGGGGCCCTGCTCGCCGCGCGCCGTGGCAAGCAGGAGATCGGCATGGACGAGCTCCAGGAGTCGATCGAACGCGTCATCGCCGGGCCGGAGCGCAAGACCCGTCTGATGAGCGAGGACGAGAAGCGCACCGTCGCCTACCACGAGTCCGGTCACGCGATCGTCGGCCACGCCCTGCCGAACGCGGATCCGGTCCACAAGATCACGATCATCCCGCGTGGACAGGCGCTCGGTTTCACGATGCAGTTGCCGACCGAGGACAAGTACCTGATCTCCCGCAGCGAGCTGATCGACCGGCTCGCCGTGATGATGGGTGGCCGCGTCGCCGAGGAGCTCAAGGTCGGCGATATCACGACCGGGGCCGGCGACGACATCCGCAAGGCCACGGCCACCGCGCGGGAGATGGTCACCCAGTACGGCATGAGTGCGCTGCTCGGGCCGATCACGCTCGGGCAGAAGGACTCGCAGCCGTTCCTCGGCAAGGAGTTCGGACACCAGCCGGACTACTCCGGCGAGGTCGCCCGGCAGATCGACGAGGAGGTCCGTGCGCTGCTCGACGAAGCGCACGACGAGGCGCTGGAGATCCTGGTCGAGAACGCCCACGTGCTCGAGAACCTCGCGACCAAGCTCCTCGAGGTGGAGACGGTCGCCGGCGATCTGCTGGCCGAGGTCTTCGAGCCGGTCCACCATCGGCCGAGCCGTGCGCTGACGATCCCGGGCGCCGACGATCCCGCGGAGGTCATCGAACGGCTCAGGCGTAGCCCGGTGGGGGACGGGGGCCGTGGGAATGGCCACGGCGGTGAACGGGGTTACCCGAGCGAGGACTCGTCCACCGGTCCCTCAGCCTCGAAGCAGGGCTGAACAGAGCGGCGCGGCGGCCGCCGCGCCGCCGCCGGCCGGTCAGCGACCGAGGAGGCTCACGTGCACGTGCACCCGCTCCCACAGACCCCTGAGGGGGTCGATGCCCATGCTGACGCGGACGCGGTCGACGAGGAGCTCCGAGGACTCGGGACCGAGGAGGCCGCCCGGCGGATCCGGCACATCACGGGGATCGAGCCGTCCCGATCGTTCGACCACGACAAGATCGAGCGGGCGGTGCGGATGCTCCTCGAGGCGATCGGCGAGGACCCGGACCGACCGGGGATCGTCGACACGCCGGCCCGGGTCGCCCGGGAGTACGACGAGATCTTCGCCGGCCTCTTGATCGATCCGGCCGAGGTCCTCTCGGTCAGCTTCGACGAGGCCTACGACGAGATCGTGATGATGCGCGACATCGAGTTCCACTCGATGTGTGAACACCACCTCGTCCCCTTCACCGGACATGCCCACGTCGCCTACCTGCCCAACGACAGCGGGCAGGTCACCGGGCTGTCCAAGCTGGCCCGGTTGGTGGACGTCTGTGCGAAGCGTCCCGGTCTGCAGGAGCGCATGACCGCCATGATCGCCGACGCGCTCGAGCGCACGCTCGAGCCCCGCGGCGTGATGGTGGTCGTGGAAGCCCGCCACCTCTGCATGGAGATGCGCGGTATCCGCAAGCAGGGCGCGACGACGGTCACCTCGACGGTGCGGGGCAAGTTCCGTGACGACCCGAAGACCCGCGCCGAGGCCATGACCCTGCTGAGGCGCTGAGCCGCCACCGTCCGCGCGCCCGCAGGTCCGTGGCATGCTGCGTGAACGGCGCACAGGGAGGTCGGCGTGGGCAACGCGGGTGAGCAGGTCGCGCTCCGGGTGGACGCGTCCTCTCGGGCCGCCCTCGATGGGCACCTGGACCTGTGGGTCTGGGCCTCGGCCGAGCTCCGCCGGGCCTTCGCCGCGGAGCTGGGGGCCGGAACGCCTGTGGTGACGCACGACGACCACCTCGAGGTCTCCGCCCCCCTCGCGACGCTGCAGCGGGCCGGTCGCGCGGCCTCGCCGGCTCTGGCGGCGCGGTTGGAGGAGCGGCTCGCGTCCTGGCGGCGACCCCCGCCCGACCTCGTGACCCCGGCCGGGGTGCTACCGACCGCCAGTCGCCCGGTGGTGATGGGGATCTGCAACGTCACCCCGGACTCGTTCTCCGACGGTGGGTTGGTCTACGACGAGGTGGCCCACCCGGGTCCTGCGGTGGCCGCGGCCGAACGGCTCGTCGAGGCCGGTGCGGACCTGATCGACGTCGGCGGGGAGTCCACGCGGCCCGGGGCGCTGGCGGTCGACGAGGAGACCGAGCTCGCGCGGGTCCTCCCCGTGGTCCGCGAGCTGGCGGCGGCCGGGATCATGGTCTCGATCGACACCACCAAGGCGGGCGTCGCCCGGGCCGCGGTGGACGCCGGCGCGGCGGTGATCAACGACGTCTCGGCCGGCTCGCTGGACCCCGGGCTGCTCGACGTGGTCGCCGGGCTCGAGGTCCCCTACGTGCTGATGCACATGCAGGGGACCCCGCGCACGATGCAGGACGATCCCCACTACCTCGACGTCGTCGGTGAGGTCCATCACGCACTGGAGAGCGGGGTGGACCGGCTGGCGGCGCGCGGGATCGCACCCGAGCGGGTCGTCCTCGACCCGGGCATCGGGTTCGGCAAACGCCTCGAGCACAACCTGGCACTGCTCGGCGCGCTCGAGAGTTTCACCGCGCTCGGCCGACCGCTGCTCGTCGGCGCGTCACGCAAGAGCTTCCTCGGCACGCTCACCGGGACCGCGGACCCGGGCGAGAGGCTCGAAGGCTCCTTGGCGGTCGCCGCCCTCGCCGTCCAGGCCGGGGTCCGCCTGCTCCGGGTGCACGACGTGGCGGAGACGGTGCGTACCGTCGCGGTCGCCCACGCCATCACCTCCGCCTGAGAGGGCCTCGCCTTGGACCAGATCACCATCACCGGCCTGGAGGTGTTCGCCCACCATGGGGTCCTCCCGCACGAGCGCGAGCTCGGGCAGCGGTTCGTCGTCGACGTCGTCCTGGCCGTCGACCTGGTGGCCGCGGCGGCCAGCGACGACCTCGCCGACACGGTCGATTACGGCCGCCTGTCGGCGGACATCGCGACGGTCGTGAGCGGCGAGCCGGCGCAGCTGATCGAGACCGTGGCCGAACGGGTCGCCACCCGGTGCCTCGAGGACCACCGGGTCGCCGAGGTGCAGGTCACCCTCCACAAGCCGATGGCACCGCTGCCCGTGCTCGCGCGTGAGGTGGCGGTCACGATCCGTCGGAGCCGGGCGTGAGCGAGCTCGTCCACCTGGGGCTCGGCGCCAACGTCGGCGACGCCTTGGAGACGTTGACGGCGGCGGTCTACGCCCTGGACGACGTCGAGGGGTTCGCCGTCGAGGACGTCTCCGGGGTCTACGAGACCCCGCCGTGGCCGCCGCCGGACGACCCGCGCGCGGTCTCCCAGGAGCCGTTCTACAACCTGGTCGTCCGTGGACGGACCACGCTCGATCCGCACGTCCTGCTGGACGAGACGATGCTGCTCGAGGCGGCGTTCGGACGCGACCGTTCGCGGGAGGTCCGCTGGGGGCCGCGGCCGCTCGACATCGACCTGCTCCTGGTGGGCGAGCGGGAGTGCGAGACCGAGCGGCTGACCCTGCCCCATCCCCGGCTGCACGAGCGGGCGTTCGTCCTCGTCCCGTTGCTCGAGGTGGCCCCGGGAGGGACGTTGCCGGACGGTCGGCGCTTCACCTCGCTGCTGTCCGCACTGGCACCGATCGAGGGGATCGAGCTGGTGGTGCGTCTCGACGACGTCCCGTCGCCGCGGCTCAGACGCCCCGAGGGCCCGGCCGGGCCACCACCGAGCTTCCACCGGCCCGGTGACGACCGGGGAGGAGGGGCGTGAGCCGGGTCGCGATCATCGGACCGGGGCGGCTCGGCACGCTCCTGGCCGTGGCCTGCACGCGTACGGGATCGCGGGTGGTCGCGGTGGCTGGCGGCGCCGAGCAGGCACGCGAGGCGCTCACGTCCCTGGTGGCCGGGGCGCGGCCCCACGACGACCTGGCGACGGCGGTCGCCGAGGCCGACCAGGTGCTCGTGACGGTCCCCGACGACGCGATCGCGGGCGTCGTCGACGAACTCGTCCGCGCCGATGCCCTGGGCGAGAGGCACCAGGTGCTCCACGTCGCCGGATCGCGGGGGCTGGCGGAGCTCGGACGAGCCGCGCTGGCCGGCGCGCGTATCGCCGCCTGCCACCCCGCGATGACGGTGCCCGCGGGAAGCACCGATCCGGACCTGTTGGTCGGGGTCCCGTGGGCGGTGACGGCCGCACCCGCGGACCTCGACTGGGCGCGGGCGTTCGTGGAGGGACTCGGCGGCGACGCACACGAGGTGGGCGACGACGCCCGCACGACCTACCACGCGGCGCTCACCCTGGCCTCCAACGCCGTGGGTGCCGCGGTCGCCACCGCCCGGCGGCTGCTGCTCGCCGCGCACGTGGACGACCCGGCGGCGTTCCTCGGACCACTGGCGCACGCCAGCGTCGACAACACCGCCCGGGACGGGGCGGCGGCCCTGACCGGCCCCATCGCCCGGGGGGATGTCGGCACGGTGCGAGCCCACCTCGAGCGGCTGGCCGGAGATCTGCCGGAGCTCCGCGCCGCCTACCGGCATCTCGGGCTCGCCACCCTGGAGCCGCTGAAGCCGGCCCTCGATCCGGCCGTGGCCGCCGAGATCGAAGCGCTCCTGCTCGACACGGACGGGGAGCGGTGACATGGAACGCGTGACGACGATCGCCGAGATCCGAGACCGTGTCGCAGCCCGGCGTGCCCGCGGTGCCACGATCGGTTTCGTCCCGACCATGGGGGCGCTCCACGGGGGCCACCTCTCGCTGGTGCGCCTGGCCGCAGAACACGCCGACCAGGTGGTGGTGTCGATCTTCGTCAACCCCACCCAGTTCGACCGCGCCGACGACCTCGCCGCCTACCCGCGGGACCTGGCCGCGGACGAGGGGGCCCTGGCCGCGCTCGGTGGGGCCACCCCGGACCTGGTGTTCGCACCGTCGGCCACTCAGATGTACCCGCGGCCACCGGTCACGAGCGTCACCGTCTCCGGGCTCACCGATCACCTGTGCGGGGCGAGGAGGCCGGGTCACTTCGACGGCGTGGGACTCGTGGTCACCAAGCTGCTCAACATCGTCGCTCCCGACGTGGCCGTCTTCGGCCGGAAGGACCGCCAGCAGCTCCAGATCATCCGCCGGCTCGTCGCCGACCTGGACCTCCCCGTCACGATCCTCGCTGGACCGACCGTGCGGGAGGGCGACGGGCTCGCGCTCTCCAGTCGCAACGCGCGGCTCTCTCCGACCGAGCGGTCGCGGGCCCGCGCCCTGTCGCAGGCGCTGCGTGCCGCCGTGCTCAGCGCTCGCGACGCCCGCGCTGGGGGCCGGGCGGTCTCCGCCGGCGAGCTCTCCTCGGCGGCGGCAGCCGTCCTGGAGGGCAGCGGGGTCACCCTGGACTACCTCGACGTCGTGGATCCGGAGTCGATGCGACCCACCACCGGCACCGTGGAGGGCAGCGGGCGGCTGGTGGTCGCGGTCGCCGCCCACGTGGGTCACGTCCGGCTGATCGACAACGTCGAGGTGGGCGACGAGGACGATGAGGACCGGTTGCTCACCGCCACCGACTAGCCCGAGCGAGGGTGTCGGCCAGTACCGTCCCCCGTGCCGTGCAGGCTGGCGGGCCAGCCCCGCTCGAGGAACCGGAGGCCCGAGGTGCTGCTGACGCTGGATGTCGGGAACTCGACGACCGTGCTGGGTCTGTTCGACGGGGACGAGCTGCGCCATCGGTGGACCGTGTCGACCGCTGCCCATCGGACCGTCGACGAACATTCGCTGCTGGTCGCGGGCCTGTTGGGGCGGGTCGGCCTCGACCTCTCCGGTGACGTCACCGGCGTCGCCATCGGCTCCGTCGTGCCGATCGTGACCGAGACGCTTCGGACCCTCTTCGTCCGCGAACTGCCGGGGGACGGGGAGCCGGTGGTGATCGGGCCGGGGGTACGCACCGGCGTCGCCATCCGCCACGATCACCCACAGGATCTGGGGGCGGACCGGATCGCCAACGCCGTGGCCGTCGGCGCCCTCTACGGCGGCCCGGCGATCGTGGTGGACTTCGGCACCGCGATCAGCTTCGACGCGGTCGATGATCAGGGGGTCTTCGTCGGCGGCGCGATCGCGCCCGGGGTCATGACCGCGGCCGATGCGCTGGTGGCCTCCGCGGCACGGCTCCCCACCGTCGAGCCGGTCGCGCCGCGGTCACCGATCGGGCGCTCGACGACCACGGCCCTGCAGTCCGGGATCATCAACGGTGCGGCCGGTCTGGTCGATGGCCTGGTGAGTCGCATCAGCCTGGAGCTCGGTCAGGGGGTGACGACCGTGGCCACCGGGGGGCAGGCGGAGCTCGTGCTGCACCGTTGCGGCACGATCGACCACCATGACCCCTCGCTCACCCTGAAGGGCCTGCGGCTGGTGTGGGAGCGCAACGTTCGGTGAGCCGCGGTCGCTAGCGTTGTCCCGCCGCGACCCCAGGACCGAGAGTGCACGCCGACACCCCCGACGATCACGCGACCCCACCGGAGCCGGACAGCGGTGCCTCGGGGACGTCCAAGTTGGACGAGATCATGGCCGCACGCCGCGGGAAGGTCGCTGAGCTGCGCGCGGCCGGCATCGAGCCGTACGCGGTGCGCTTCGCCCCGAGCGACACGCTGGCCGCCGTCCGGTCGGCCTACCCCGACCTGGAGCCGCAGACCGACACGGGCGACGTCGTCACCGTGGCCGGGCGGATCGTCGCCAAGCGTGAGCTCGGCCGCCTGTGGTTCCTGGTGCTGCGTGAGGACGGGGTCGAGATGCAGCTGTTCTGTCCGCGGGGCGCGCTGGACGAGGCGTCGCGGGCGCTGATGGGGCTCCTCGACGTCGGGGACTGGGTCGGGGCCCACGGCGAGGTGGTGGCGACCAAGACCGGGGAGCTGTCGGTCAAGCCGGCCACGCTGACGCTGTTGTCCAAGGGGCTCAGGCCGCTGCCGGACAAGTGGCACGGGTTGTCCGACACCGAGGCCCGGTTCCGTCAGCGTGAGCTCGACCTGGCCGTCAACCCGGAGGCACGCCGGGTCTTCGAGATCCGTGCGGCGGTGCTGAAGGCTCTGCGTGCCGAGCTCGACGAGCGCGGGTTCGTCGAGGTGGAGACCCCGATGCTCCACCCGATCCCGGGTGGGGCAGCCGCGCGCCCGTTCGTGACCCACCACAACGCCCTCGACGAGGACCTGTACCTGCGGATCGCCCCGGAGCTGTACCTCAAGCGCCTGATCGCCGGAGGGATGCCGCGCGTCTACGAGATCAACCGCAGCTTCCGCAACGAGGGGATGAGCACCCGGCACAACCCCGAGTTCACGATGCTCGAGTCCTACGAGGCCTACGCCGACTACCACGACGT
>JBBDSW010000181.1:0-18020 GCA_040904745.1 Nitriliruptoraceae bacterium | reverse complement strand
CTCGACTGAGCGTGGCCATCGCCGAACTGGTGCCGCGCATCCCCGATGAGGCTCCCGGATCCCAGGTCGATGCCTGGTTCGTGGCACTGAAACGGCTCGATGGCGCCTCCAGCGCGATCCGCGCACGCCTGATCGCCTGCCTCCAACGCTCCCGGACACCCGAGGACACCGGTCATGCCGGTACCCCGAGCTACCTGCGCGAGCACCTCGGTGTCTCGGGGCGCGAGGCGAGCAAGCAGGATGCGCTCGCCCGGGATCTGAGGCAACTCCCGCGGACGGCGGCCGCCCTCGCAGCCGGCGATATCGGCCCCGAGCAGGCTGGCGCCATCGGGCAGGCATCACGCCGAGGCGTCCTCGGCGCCCCGGGAGAGACCGAGGATCAACTGCTACCGGTCGCCCGTGAAGCCTCCAGTGACGCGCTCCGCCGCCACATCCGGGACGAGGAGCACCGCGCCGACCGGGATTCGCTCCAGAAGCAGGAACGTCGGCAGCAGGCGCTGCGCAGCGCGAGCCTCAACCGGCGCGGGGACGGCATGTGGGAGCTCTATGCCAGGCTTCCCTCGGAACCGGGTGAACAGCTCGCGGCGGCCCTGGAGGCCTTCCGCACACCGGACGGACCCGACACACCGATGGCCGAGCGCCGTACCGCCGACAAGCGGACGGCCGATGCCCTCAGCGATCTCGTTCGTGACACGCTGAGTAGGGGTGCACCAGTCACCGGTGGTGTCCGTCCGCAGCTGAACGTCACCATCCCCATCGAACTGCTGTTCCCTGCGGGGGAGGGCGTCGGTACGACCGATCACGGCGGGGTCCTCTCCGGCGCGGCCGTGCAGCGGCTGAGCTGCGACGCAGACGTGCGGTGGATCCTCACCCGCGGGGCCACCGAGGTGCTCGACGTCGGGCGTACCACCCGGCGGTGGACCAGAGCGCAACGTCGCGCGCTGGTCGTCCGGGACGGCGGCTGCCGCGGGCCGGGATGCGACCGGCCCCCCGCGTGGTGCGACGCGCACCACGTCCGGTGGTGGACACAGGATGGTCCGACCTCGCTCGACAACGGGCTCCTGCTCTGTCGACGTCACCACCGACTCGTGCACGACGACGGGTGGTCGCTGGAACATGACCCGCGGAGCGGTCGTGCGAGGTTCACCTCGCCGTCTGGCCGCGAGGTGACGACGTGGCCCCACGGATTGCGCGGAGATGCGCAACGGGAGGGGCAGTCGCCAAGCTCGTCGGATGGGTCGCAGACGCCGAGGAACCGCGGCAGTGCCCCGGACACGGACCCGTCACCCGGAGGAACCACTGATCGCGACCGGCATCGTGCTCGCGGGCCGGGGAGCGAGGTCACGACGGAACCACTGAGCCTGCTCGATCCGGAGCCGGATGAGGTCGCTGTGTCCACCGACGGTAGAGCCCCACCATGAGCGACCGATCGGGCGTTCCTCCAAGGGCTCCGCGGCGTCCGAGCTGGCCGGGGAGCGCTCGGAACGTTCGCGGGTTCTGGGGCTGCCCGGCGACCCGCATCGGATCGCGAGGTAGCGGTCGTCTGACGCGTTGCGCGTGACTGGCGTCACGCTGGCGCTCGAGCGACCGCACCTGAGATCGGCGAGGGGCGAGGTCGCTGTCGCGTATGGCCGACCGACGTCTGGTGCAGCGGTGCGGTACCCGCTCGCTGCTAGCGTTCCAGCCTGCCGGAAGTGGCTGATGCCCTGTGACGCCCGAGGCCATCCGCTGACGCCGGCCGGTCGGCTGCCCGGTGACGCTCGAGGAGGAGAGGCGAGATGACCCAGCTGCTGCTGCTCCACGGGCCGAACCTCTCGCAGCTCGGTTCCCGCGACCCCGGACACTACGGGACGGCGACGCTGGAGGACGTGGTCGCGGTGGCCCGTCGGGAGGCGGCTGATCACGACGCGACGCTCGACCACCTCCAGACCGAACATGAAGGGGACCTGCTCGAGCGGATCCATGCCGCTCGCATCGATGGCACCGATGCCCTGATCATCAACGCTGGGGCATGGACGCACAGCAGCTTCGCGATCCACGACGCCCTGGAGCTGATCGCCATCCCCAAGGTCGAGATCCACCTCTCGAACATCCACGCTCGGGAGTCTTTCCGGCGTCGTAGTGTCATCGCTCCCGTGTGCGACGGAGCGATCGCTGGGTTCGGCATCGAGGGCTACCCCTTGGCCGTCCGGGCCGCCCTCGGCCTGCTCCGAGGGCGCTCGGAACGAGGCTGAACGCTCGGATGTCCCGACCGCCGCACGATCACCGGGGACGTCGGGCTGCGGCCCGGGGCCTGGTCGCTGCCGAGGGTGCCTCCCACCTGCTGGTCACGGATCCGCTGAACGTGCGCTACCTGACCGGGTTCACCGGCTCGAACGGCCAGTGCCTGCTCGGTCCCGACGCTGCCGCGGACCGCTTGCTCACCGATCCGCGCTACGTGGAGCGTGCGGCTACTGAGGCGCCCGACCTCGAGCGTGTCATCGACCGGGATGCTCTCGGAGCCGTGCTCCCACACGTCGGGCGGGATGCGGGTTCGGAGGGTGTGCTGGCGCTGGAGGCCAGCCACGTCACCTGGCGGTTCGCCGAACGAACCCAGGAGCGCGCCGGGTCGGCAGGAGTGGCCGTGATCGGGATGGACGGGCCGATCGAGCGACTCCGACGCGTCAAGGACGAGGCAGAGCTCGCCCGGATCGCGGAGGCCTGCGACATCACACAGCGGTGCCTGGCCTGGCTGTTCGAGGAGACGGTCGCGGTCGGGATGACGGAGCGGCGTCTCGCCGTGCTCCTCGAACGGCGGTTCATCGACGAAGGCGCCGATGACGTCGGCTTCCCGTCGATCGTCGCCAGCGGCCCCAACTCCGCGATCCCGCACCACGAGCCGGGCGACCGCGAGGTGGCCTCCGGGGACCTGTTGACGGTCGACTGCGGCGCGTCGATCGATGGGTACCGGGCCGATCACACGCGGACGGTCGCGATCGGAGCCGTAGGCGAGGATCTCGCGCACGTCCACGAGGTGGTGTGCCGGGCGCAGTCTGCCGCGATGGCCGGCGTTCGTGTCGGTGCCACGGGGGGCGAGGTGGATGCGGCCGCTCGGGCCGTGGTGGGATCGGCCGGCTTCGGCCAGCGGTTCGTCCACGGGACCGGCCACGGGATCGGGCTCGCCGTCCACGAGGCGCCGCCGGTCGGGGAGGGGTCGGCTGCTATCCTCGCGGCTGGCATGGTCCTGACCGTCGAGCCGGGGATCTACCTCCCGGGTATCGGCGGCGTCCGCATCGAGGACACCCTGGTGGTCACCGCGGACGCCGGAGGCCGTGCCCTCACCGACACGCCTCGCGCGCTCCGGATCCTGTGAACCCCACGCGGGCCGAGCGATGCACGGGCCCCCGAGCGGAGACGGCAACGTGGTTTCGACCAACAACCTGAAGAACGGCATGACGCTCCTGTTGGACGGGAAGCTCCAGCAGGTGGTGGACTGGAACCACCACAAGCCCGGCAAGGGCGGTGCGGTGGTCCGGACCAAGCTCAAGGAGGTCGAGACCGGCAAGGTCGTCGAGCGGACCTTCCGGGCCGGCGAGGACGTCGACCAGGCGATCGTGACGAGGACGAGTCTGCAGTTCCTCTACCGCGAGGGCACGGATTTCGTGCTGATGGACACGGAGAACTACGAACAGTTCAACGCGCCCGCCGAAGCGATCGGAGAAGCTGCGGACTACCTCCTCGAAGGCGACGAACTCAGCGTGCAACTCTACGAAGGGCGCATCCTCGGGGTCGAGCTGCCGGCCTCCAAGGAGCTCGAGGTCGCCGAGACCGACCCGGGCTTCGCCGGGAACACCGCCACCTCGGCTACCAAGCCGGCGACGCTCGAGACCGGCAAGGAGGTCCAGGTTCCGCTCTTCATCGAGCCGGGCGAGCGTGTCAAGGTGGATACGCGGTCCGGCGAGTACATCTCGCGCGCGTGATGGACCCCGACAATCCGCCCCACGCGCCACGCCGCGGCGACACGGCTGACCCCAGCCGGTCCCGCGAACGCGCGCTCCGGGTGCTGTTCCAGGCGGATGTCCGCGGGGTGGACCCGTCGATCACGCTGGAGCGGCTCGAGAGCGATGCTGACGCACGGGCGATGCTGGACGAGGCCACGGACCTGATCTCCGAACGCGAGCTCCTCGCGCCGGAACAGGGAGCGGGCGGTAGCAGCACGGCCGGGTCCCGCGGCGGCGGCACGACCGGTCCCCGCGGCAGCGGCACGGCCCGACCCCGCGGCGGCGGCACGGCCCGACCCAGCGGCAGCGGCACGGCCGGCCCGAGCGTCAGTGGCTGGAGCGATGCTCCGAGCGCGGTCGAGGTTCCACCGCTCGATGGCTTCACGCAGGCGCTGGTGCTCGGGGTCGCCCGGGAGCGCTCCAGCGTCGAGACGCTCATCGGTCGGTTCGCCCGCCGCTGGGCGATCTCGCGGATGCCGGTGGTAGACCGCAACGTGCTCCGTCTGGCCACCTACGAGCTCCTCTACGAGTCGACTCCACCGGCGGTGGTCATCGACGAGGCGATCCGGCTCGCGAAACGGCTGTCCACCGACGACTCCGGGCGCTACGTGAACGGGGTCCTCGAGTCCATCCGGCGGGAGATCGAGGCCGAGCGCGCGTCGGCGCAGGGGCCCGTGGTCGATCCGGACCCGGACGACGGAGAGGGCCGTACGGAGGGCTGAGCCCGGCCTGCTAGCGTGCCCGCACGTACGCGCTCGCTCCTTTAACGACCGGTCCCGTGAGGCCGGAAAGGGGATCCTCGTGACCAGAGCTGCCCGCATCCTCGATGCGGATGACATCGCCCGGGTGTGCCGACGCCTCGCGCACGAGCTCATCGAAGCGAACCACGGCGCGCGGGAGCTCGTCCTCCTCGGCATCCAGACCCGCGGCCTCCCACTCGCCCGGAGATTGGCGGGGATCATCGAGGAGATCGAGGGAACACCCGTGCCCTTCGGCGCCCTCGACGTGACGCTCTACCGCGACGATCTCGGACGCCGTGCGCCCAAGTCCCTGCACGCCACGGACGTTCCGGTCGACATCGGCGGCAAGACCGTCGTCCTCGTCGACGACGTGCTCTACACCGGCCGGACCATCCGGGCGGCGCTCGATGCGGTCAACGAGCTCGGCCGGCCGGAGCGCATCCGACTCGTGGTCCTCGTGGACCGTGGCCATCGGGAGCTGCCGATCCGCGCCGACCACGTCGGCAAGAACCTGCCGACCGCCTACGGGGACCGTGTCCGCGTCCTCGTCGAGGAGCTCGACGGCGAGGATGCGGTCATCACCGAGGAGGTGGGGGCATGAGCACGGGCACCACGGCAACCGGGGGTACCGGAGGGAGCACGAGTACCACAGCTGCGGTCACCACGGGGGGTAGGGGCACCGCGGGCACCACGGGCGCCGTGACGGACGCGGCGACGATGCCACACCTGATCGACATCACCGAGCTCGACCGGGCGCAGGTCCTGCGGATCCTCGACACCGCCGAGCAGCTCCTGCCGATCGCCAAGCGGGAGCGCAACACCGTGCCGACGCTGCGCGGCAAGGTGGTGTGCAACCTCTTCCTCGAGGACTCCACGCGCACGCGCCTCAGCTTCGATCTGGCCGCGAAGCGGCTGTCAGCCGAGGTGCTCAACTTCTCCGCCAAGGGCTCGTCGGTCTCCAAGGGGGAGTCCTTCAAGGACACCGCGCTCACCCTGGATGCCATGGGCGTCGACTGCGTCGTCGTGCGATCGGGCAGCTCCGGGGCACCCCGTCAGCTGTCCCGCTACCTCGATGTACCGATCCTGAACGCCGGTGACGGATGGCACCAGCACCCCACGCAGGCGCTGTTGGACGTGTTCACGATGCGCCGACACCTCGGGGATCTCGAAGGTCGGCACGTGGTGATCGTCGGGGACCTCCTGCACTCGCGGGTCGCACGCAGTGAGGTACAGGCGCTGCGGCTGCTCGGCGCGCGGGTGAGCGTGGTGGCCCCGCCGACCCTGCTGCCGCCGGCGATCGAGACCTGGGGGGTCGCGGTCGCGCCGCTGCTCGACGAGGTGCTGCCGGAGGCCGACGTCGTCTACCTGCTCCGGGTCCAGCGGGAGCGGATGCACCGGGCGTTCTTCCCTTCGACCAGGGAGTACCAGCGCCTGTGGGGGATGGACGGGCGCCGTGCCCGCCTGCTCCCCGATCACGCGCTGGTGATGCATCCCGGGCCGATGAACCGCGGGGTGGAGATCACCGGCGAGGTGGCCGACTCCGACCGGGCTGTGATCACCGAGCAGGTCACCAACGGCATCGCGGTCCGGATGGCGTGCCTGTACCTGCTGCTCGCCGCTCCGAGCGATCGCGACGATCGCGACGATCGCGACGGCCGCGACGGCCGCGACGGGGAGGAGTCCCGATGACGCTGCACCCACCCGCCGCGACCGGGCAGGGTCGCCTCGTGTTGACCGGCGGTCGGGTCCTCGACCCGGCCACCGACGTGGACGACCACCTCGACATCGCCATCGAGGATGGCCGCATCGTCGCGGTCGGACCGGATGCGGCACGCGCCTTCGACGGGTCCGGGGACGGGGAGCCCGGCGCCGGCACCGATGGGTCGCCACCGTCGGTCGAGATGATCGACTGCACGGGGATGTGGATCGCACCCGGGTTCGTCGACCTCCACACCCACCTGCGTGAGCCGGGCGGCGAGGATGCCGAGGACGTGGCTACGGGCTCGGCCGCCGGTGCCGCCGGTGGCTACACGGCGTTGTGTGCGATGGCCAACACCTCGCCGGTGTGTGACACGCCGGCGATCGCCGAGATGGTGTGGCGTCGTGGGCGGGAGGTCGCGCTGGTGGACGTGTTCCCGGTCGGCTCCATCACCAAGGGGCTCGAGGGCCGGGAGCTGACCGAGTTCGGGCAACTGCACGCGTGCGCGGCCCACGTGGACTTCTTCTCCGACGATGGGCTCCCGGTCGCCGACGCCCTGGTCATGCGCCGGGCGCTCCAGTACGCCCAGGCGTTCGATGCCGTCCTGTGCAACCACTCCGAGGATCCGGATCTGACCGCCGGTGCCCAGATGAACGAGGGCGAGGTGTCCTCGCTGCTGGGTCTGGCCGGATGGCCGCACGAGGCCGAGGAGGTGATGATCGCGCGCGACCTGATCCTCGCGGCCGGACTCGGTGCCCGACTGCACGTGCCGCACGTCACCACGGCCGGGGCCACCCAGCTGATCCGCGCCGCCAAGGAGCGGGGGGTGCGGGTCACCGCGGAGGTCACGCCGCACCATCTGCTGCTGACCGACGACCTGGTCGGCGACTACGACCCGGTGATGAAGGTCAACCCACCGGTCCGGACCGCCGCCGACATCGAAGCGCTGCGTGCCGGCCTGATCGACGGGACCTTCGATGCGGTGGCCACCGACCACGCGCCGCACGCACCGGAGCAGAAGGATCAGGAGTGGGAGCACGCTCCGAACGGGATGCTCGGTCTTGAGACCGCGTTCGCGATCGTCAACACGACGCTGGTCGCGACCGGGCGGCTCGATCCGTTGACCGCGATCGCACGGTTCACGACCGGTCCAGCGAGCGTGCGTACGGTCGCAGACCATGGCAAGGCGATCGACGTCGGGGCCGCCGCGAACCTGGTGGTCCTCGACCCGGAGGCGAGGTGGAGAGTGGACGCACACGCGCTGCACAGCCGTGCCCGCAACAGCCCCTACCACGGCCGTGAGCTGGTGGGCAGGCCGGTGCACACGCTGCTCCGGGGACGGTTCACCCTGCGGGACGGCGAGGTCGCGGCGGCAGGACAGGACGCGACGATCGGAGCCGCCCAGTGAGCGCGCTTGCCACCGCGACCGCCGCTCGGTCGACCGGCGCGGTCCCGCACGTGGGTCCGGCCCTGCTCGTGCTCGAGGACGGCACCGTGTTCCGCGGCCGGTCGATCGGCGCGCCCGGCACCGTGACCGGTGAGGCCGTCTTCAACACCGGGATGGCCGGCTACCAGGAGGTCCTGACCGACCCGTCCTACCGGCGCCAGATCGTCGCGATGACCGCCCCGCACGTCGGCAACTACGGGCTCAACGCTGCGGACGCCGAGTCCGATCGGATCCAGGTCTCCGGCTACGTCGTCAAGGAGGCCGCGCGCCGGCCGTCGTCCTGGCGGGCCGAGCAGGATCTGCGAGGAGCCCTGGCGGCCGCCGAGGTGGTGGGGATCGAGGGCATCGACACCCGTCGGTTGACCCGTCATCTGCGTGAGCGGGGTGCGATGCGGGCCGGGCTGTCGACCGAGGTGCTCGACGCGGACGCGCTGCTCGCCGAGGTGGCTGCGGCGCCGGAGATGGAGGGCCTCGAGCTCGCCAGCGAGGTCACGACCCCGGCCGCCTTCGTGGTGCCGGCCGAGGGGGAGCGGCGCTTCCGGGTCGCGGCGCTCGACTTCGGGATGAAGCGGTCGATCGTGCGCTACCTCGCCGGACAGGGCCTGGAGGTCCACGTCCTGCCCGCGAACGCGACCCCGGACGAGGTCCGTGCGGTCGAGCCGGACGGACTGTTCCTGTCCAACGGCCCGGGCGACCCGGCGACGGTCGCCTCGGGGATCGGCACCACGGCCGCGCTGCTCGGCGAGGTCCCGACGTTCGGGATCTGCCTCGGGTCCCAGCTGCTCGGTCACGCGCTCGGTGCCGACACCTACAAGCTGACCTTCGGGCACCGCGGCGTGAACCAGCCGGTGCTCCGCCGCGCCGACAAGGTCGTCGAGATCACCAGCCACAACCACGGGTTCGCGGTCCGTGCCTCCTCGCTCGGCGAGCAGGTGGACGAGCACGCCTTCGCGACACGCGACCACGGGGTCGTCGAGGTCAGCCACATCAACCTCAACGACGACGTGGTCGAGGGACTGACCGCGCGGGACATCCCGGCGTTCAGCGTGCAGTACCACCCCGAGTCGGCCCCCGGACCATCGGATGCGCGCTACCTGTTCGCGAGGTTCGTCGCGCTGCTCGAGACCACCCGGAAAGGTGTTGCCTGATGCCCCGTCGTGACGATCTGCGCAGCGTGCTGGTCCTCGGCTCCGGGCCGATCATCATCGGACAGGCGTGCGAGTTCGACTACTCGGGCACGCAGGCCTGCAAGGTGCTGCGCGAGGAGGGCCTCAGGGTCATCCTCATCAACTCGAACCCCGCGACGATCATGACCGACCCGTCGATGGCGGATGCGACCTACGTCGAGCCGCTCACGGTCGAGACGGCCCGAGCCGTGATCGCCCGCGAGCGTCCCGACGCGCTCCTGCCGACCCTCGGGGGCCAGACCGCGCTGAACCTGGCGGTGGAACTACACGAGGCCGGGGTCCTCGAGGAGTTCGGTGTCGAGGTGCTCGGCGCCGATCTCGAGGCGATCCAGACGGCCGAGGATCGGCTGCGCTTCAAGGAGGCCATGGAGGAGATCGGGCTGGAATCCCCCCGGTCCGCCTACGTGAAGGCGCCGGAGGAGGCGTTCGCCGCCGCCGAGGAGTACGGCTACCCGGTGGTGCTCAGGCCCTCTTACACCCTCGGCGGCAAGGGTGGCGGGATCGCCTACGACGCGGCCGAGCTCGAGGTCATGATCCGGCAGGGGTTGTACGACTCGCCGGTCCACGAGGTGCTGGTCGAGGAGTCCGTCCTCGGGTGGAAGGAGTACGAGCTCGAGGTCATGCGGGATGCCCACGACAACTGCGTGATCATCTGCTCGATCGAGAACGTGGACGCGATGGGCGTCCACACCGGAGACTCGATGACGGTCGCACCGGCCATGACGCTCTCCGATCCCGAGTACCAGCAGATGCGTGACGCCGCGTTCGCGGTGCTCAGACGGATCGGGGTCGAGACCGGCGGGTCGAACGTGCAGTTCGCCGTCGATCCGGCGACGGGACGGCAGCTCGTCATCGAGATGAACCCGCGCGTCTCACGCTCGTCCGCGCTCGCCTCGAAGGCCACCGGGTTCCCGATCGCCAAGATCGCGGCACGGCTGGCCATCGGGTACACGCTCGATGAGATCGCCAACGACATCACGCGCGAGACCAAGGCGGCCTTCGAGCCCACGATCGACTACGTGGTCGTGAAGGTGCCGCGGTTCACGTTCGAGAAGTTCGTCGGCGCGGATGACACCCTGACGACCCGGATGAAGTCGGTCGGCGAGGTCATGGCGATCGGCCGGACCTTCAAGGAGGCCGTCAACAAGGCCCTGCGCAGCCTGGAGGACGACCGGGTCGGGTTCGGCGCCGGAGCACCGATCGAGGTCGATGACCCGGAGCTCGAGGCGCGGCTGAGGAGGCCGACCGCCGCCCGGCTCGAAGCACTCGACGAGGCGCTCACCCGTGGCTGGTCGGTGGAGCGGATCAGCCATCTGACCGGCATCGACCCCTGGTTCATCGACCAGTTCCTGCAGCTCGTGGAGCGCCGCCGGAGCCTGCGCAGCTACGAACACCTCGCGGCACTCCCGGACGACGTACTCCACGACGCCAAGCGCGAGGGGTTCGCCGACGCCCACATCGCGGCCCTGCTCCAGACCAGCGAGGCCGCGGTGCGCGCCCGCCGGTGGGCCGCCGGGATCCGTCCGGTCTACAAGACCGTGGACACCTGCGCCGCTGAGTTCGAGGCCTTCACCCCCTACCACTACTCCACGTACGAGGACGAGGACGAGGTCACCGAGGCGGCCCGTGAACGGGTCATCGTGCTCGGTTCCGGGCCGAACCGCATCGGGCAGGGGGTCGAGTTCGACTACTGCTGCGTCCACGCGGTCCTGGCCCTCAAGGAGGCCGGCTACGAGACCGTGATGGTCAACTGCAACCCGGAGACGGTCTCCACCGACTACGACACCGCGGATCGGCTCTACTTCGAGCCGCTCACGGTCGAGGACGTCCTGGAGGTGTGTGCCCGGGAGCAGCCGGCCGGCGTACTCGTCCAGCTCGGCGGGCAGACGCCGCTCAAGCTGGCGCACGAGCTCGAGGCCAACGGCGTCCCGATCTGGGGGACGACCCCGGAGAAGATCGACGAGGCCGAGGACCGCGGGCGGTTCGGGGCGCTCATGGAGTCGCTGGGTGTTCCGATGCCACCCGGTTCGATCGCCCGGTCGTTCGACGAGGCACGTGAGGTCGCGACACGGATCGGCTACCCGGTCCTGGTGCGCCCGTCCTACGTCCTCGGTGGCCGGGCGATGCAGATCGTGGACGACGACATCGGCCTGCAGCGCTACCTGCGCGATGCCGTCGCCGCGGCCCCCGATCAGCCCATCCTCGTCGACCGGTTCCTCGAGGGGGCGATCGAGATCGATGTCGACGCGGTCTACGACGGTGATGAGCTGTTCGTCGGCGGCATCCTGGAGCACATCGAGGAGGCGGGCGTCCACTCGGGCGACTCGGCATGCACGCTGCCACCGCTCACCCTCGGGCCGGCGCAGGAGCAGGAGATCCGCCGGGTCACCGAGGGGATCGCGCGGGGGTTGGAGGTCCGCGGCCTGCTCAACGTGCAGTTCGCCCTGAAGGACGACGTCCTGTACTGCATCGAGGCGAACCCCCGGGCGTCGCGCACCGTGCCCTTCACCTCGAAGGCGACCGGCGTGGCGCTGGCCAAGCTCGCCGCGTTGGTGATGGCCGGCCGGAAGCTCTCCGCGCTCCGTGACGAGGGCTGGGTCCCGGCCCAGGACGCCGTCCAGGGACCGCGGCCCGCGCACGTGGCGGTGAAGGAGGCCGTGCTCCCGTTCGATCGGTTCCCCGGCGTCGACGCCGTGCTCGGCCCGGAGATGCGTTCCACGGGCGAGGTGATGGGGATCGACCGGGACTTCGGCGCGGCCTTCGCCAAGTCCCAGGCTGGGACGGGCTCGATGGTGCTCCCGGTGGACGGTTCGGTGTTCGTGTCGGTCGCCAACCGTGACAAGCGTGCGATCGTGTTCCCGGTGAAGCGGCTGGTCGATCTCGGGTTCGACATCGTCGCGACGGCGGGCACGGCGGCCGTGCTCTCCCGTGCCGGGGTCGAGGTGGAGGTCGTCGGCAAGGTCTCCGAAGGCGAGGACGGCATCCTCCACCTCATCGAGGGGGGACGGCTCCAACTCGTGTTGAACACGCCGTTCGGTTCCGGCACCCGCGGGGACGGCTACGAGATCCGCCAGGCGGCGGTCACCAACGGGGTGCCGGTCATCACGACCTTGGCGGGCATCCTCGCGGCCGTCCACGGCGTCGAGGCGCTCCAGAAGGGGCCGCTCAGCGTCAGGACCCTGCAGGAGTACCAGCGCGAGCACCGGGACGCGGTCGAGCAGTGGAGCCGGGCATGAGGACACGGTCGGGCACGGTGGAGGGCCGCAGCGAGGGGCCGGTCCACGCCAGCTGTGAGGTCATCGCCCGGCGGCGGGAAGGGTCCTACTGGCTGCTCTCCGTCGCGGCCAAGGAGATCGCCGAACGGGCGCACCCCGGTCAGTTCGTGCAGATCGCCGTGTCCGCCCAGGAGACCCTGCTGCGCCGGCCGTTCTCGATCGCGCGGGTCACGCGGCAGGGGGCTGCCGCCGGGACCGTCGACGTCGTGTTCGACGCTCACGGGCCCGGAACCACCTGGTTGACCACGGTCGACGTCCACGACGTCCTCGATCTCATCGGTCCCCTCGGCACCCCGTTCCCGCTGCCCCAACGCAAGGTGAACTGCCTGCTGGTCGGTGGGGGCTACGGGATCGCCCCCCTGTTCTACCTCGGCGAACAGTTGCTCCGGCAGGGGCTCAGGGTCGACATGATCAACGGGGCCGCGACCGCGGAGCGCATCCTCGGCCAGATCGAGGCGAAACGCCTGTCGGCCAGCGTGGCCTTCACCACGGAGGACGGCAGCTACGGCGTGCGCGGACGGGTGACCGACGTCCTCGACGACATGCTGGCCAGCAGCGGCGCGGGCGTGGTCTACGCCTGCGGACCCAACCCGATGCTGCGAGCGGTGGCGGAGCAGTGTGCCGAGCGCGGCATCCCGGTCCAGGTCGCGGTCGAGGAGCGGATGGCCTGCGGGATCGGCGTCTGCTTCACGTGCGTCGTCCCGGTCGTGGGCCGGGACGGCCAGGTGCGCAACAAGCGGGCGTGCTTCGACGGGCCGGTCTTCAACGGGGCACGCATCGACTGGGACCGGTGGGGGATCGCTCCGGCAGCACCGGTGCCGCCGGAGCCCGACGAGGACGCTGCCGAGGACGACGCGCCCGCGACGCCTCTGACCGACGCCGAGCTGTGGGGGACACCGTGAGCGACGAGGTCCGCACCTTCTCCGGCGTCCGCATCTCCCGGAGCGCCGAGGAGGACGGGGCGCAGGACGCTGAGGTGGATCTCGCCGTGGACCTGGCGGGCATCCGCCTGCCGAACCCGATCACCACGGCCTCCGGGTGCTTCGCCTCCGGAGCGGAGGTCGACCGCTTCCACGACGTGGCCGATATCGGCGCCATCGTCGTCAAGTCGATCACCCCGGAGCCGCGCGACGGCCTCCCGACCCCCCGCATGGCCGAGACGCCCGCCGGCATGCTCAACGCCATCGGCCTTCAGAACCCCGGGATCGAGGCGTGGATCGCACGCGATCTGCCGTGGCTCGCCGACCGTGGGGCCCGGGTCGTGGCCTCCATCGCCGGCCGGAGCGTGGATGACTTCCGTCAGGTCGCCCGTCAACTCACGGCCGCCGCCGGCGACACGATCGTGGGTCTGGAGGTCAACCTGTCCTGCCCGAACGTGGAGGACCGCGGCCTCGTGTTCGCCTGCTCTGCCCCCGACTCGGCCGAGGTGATCAGGGCCGTCCGCCGCGAGGCGAACGTGCCGGTCATGGCCAAGCTCACCTCGGACGTGACCGACATCGTCGCCATCGCGCGTGCGGTCGTGGATGCCGGTGCGGACGGCCTGACGCTGATCAACACCGTGCTCGGCATGGCCATCGACCCGGAGACCGGCCGGCCGGCGTTGGCCAACACCTACGGGGGCCTGTCCGGACCGGCGATCCGCCCGATCGCCGTGCGCAACGTGCACCAGGTGCATCGCGCGCTGCCCGAGGTCCCGATCCTCGGCTGCGGCGGGGTGCGGACGGTGCAGGACGTGGTCGAGTTCCTCCGGGCCGGGGCCAGCGCGGTCGCGGTCGGGACGGCGACCTTCGTCGACCCGTTCGTCGCGCCCCGGCTCACCGCTGCGCTCCGCACCTGGTGTGCACGACGTGGTATCACTGGGGTGCGCGAGTTGATCGGTGCCACCACGGCACACCCGACCTGACGAACGGGTGCGGTGGCCGCGCCGGATCCGCTCACACGCCCGCACTGGAGCTGTCGTGGAACCCTACGAACGCCTCGTCGTCGCCCTGGACGTCCCGACGCTCGGGGAGGCCGAGACCCTGGCGGCCTCGCTGGCCGGGCAGGTCGGCTGGTTCAAGGTCGGACTCGAACTCTTCAGCGCCTACGGCCCGAAGGCGGTGAAGGCGGTCCGGGTGCACGGTCCCGTGTTCCTCGACGTCAAGCTCCACGACATCCCGACGACCGTCGAGCGTGCCGCGGAGCGCATCGCGGACCTCCGTGTCGGCCTGGTGACCGTGCACGCCTCCGGTGGCGCCGAGATGATCGCCGGGGCGGTCCGTGGGCTCGGAGAAGCCGGAGAGATCCTCGCGGTCACGGTCCTCACCTCGACCAGCGATGAGGATCTCGCCTCGCTGGGGATGCCGGCCGCGGCGGCGCAGGTCCCGCGGCTGGCCGAGGTCGCCGTGGCGGCCGGTGCCCCGGGTCTGGTCTGCGCCCCACAGGACCTCAAGGCGGTCCGTGAGGCGGTGGGCCCGCGCATCCGTCTGGTGACCCCCGGTGTGCGGCCCGCGGGGTCGACCGATGACGATCACGCGCGGGCGGCCACCCCGGCCGCTGCGTTGGCGGAGGGCGCCGACCTCCTGGTCGTCGGCCGCCCCATCACCCGCGCGGCCGATCCCGTCCGGGCGGCCCAGGCGATCGCGGACGAGCTCGCGGATGGGCCCTCCGAGCGGGGCAGCGCGTAGGTCGCCGTCGGTACGCTGGCCCTCCCACCTTCGGAGGTTCGTACGTGACCCGCTTGACGATCCTCGACCTGCGGGGCGACCGTCGCGACCCGCGGGATCGGATGCCCCGGCCGCGCATCGATCTGGCGGCTGCCCGCCACGGCGTCGAGGAGAGCCTCGAGGCCGTCCGCGAAGGCGGTGATGGCGCGCTCAGACGACTGACCGCCCGGTTCGACGGGTTGGAGCTCTCAGCCGACGAACCGCTCGTGGTCCCCGAGGACGTGCTCGCCGCCGCGGTGGAGGGCCTCGCCCCGGCTCTGCGCGAGGCGTTGGAACGAGCGATCGCGCAGCTGCACTGGTTCCACGAACGCGCGATGCCACGGGCCTGGGAGGACGAGCACGACGGGATGCGGATGGGGGTCTGGTTCAACCCGATCCAGCGTGCCGGCCTCTACGCGCCGGGCGGCAAGGCGCCGCTCCCGTCATCGGTGCTCATGGGTGCGGTCCCGGCCCGCATCGCCGGGGTCGAGGAGATCGTGCTGTGCACCCCGCCGACCGGCCGGGATGCCGATGGCGAGCGCACCGGGTGGCCCGACGGCACGATCCTGGCCGCTGCACGGCTGGCGGGTGTGGACCGGGTGCTGCGCGTCGGCGGGGCACAGGCCGTGGCTGCGATGGCCTACGGCACCGACAGCGTCCCACGGTGCGACAAGGTCGTCGGTCCCGGCAACGTGTTCGTCTCCCTGGCCAAGCAGCAGCTCGTGGCGGAGGGCCGGATCGGCTCCGACGGTTATGCGGGCCCGACCGAGGTCGCGATCATCGCCGACGACACCGCGGGCGCCCGACAGGTCGCCGCCGATCTGATCGGTCAGGCGGAGCACGACGAGCTCGTCACCTCGCTCTTGATCACCCCCGACGAGGACCTGCTGGCCGCCGTCGAGGCCGCCCTCGAGGAGGAGCTGGCGGCCACCCGTCATCACGCACGCATCACCACGGCACTGGACCAGCAGGGCACCGTGGCGCTGGTCGACGACCTCGACCACGCCGTGGAGGTGGCGGAGGCCTACGCGGCCGAGCACCTCGAGATCCACACCGCCGACGCCCGCAAGATCGCGGAGCGGGTGCGCTACGCCGGCACCACCTTCATCGGTGCCAAGACGCCGGTGACCCTGGGGGACTACGCGGCCGGTCCCAACCACACCCTGCCGACGTCCGGCACGGCCCGGTTCGCCGGGGGCTTGACCACCTCGTCGTTCCTGGTGCCCGTGAACTTCCTCGAGGTCGACGACGACGCGCTGGTCGCGCTCGCCCCCGATGCCCGCACGCTCGCGTACGCGGAGGATCTGCCGGCCCATTGGCGCGCGGTCGAGGTGCGCTTGGTCGGCGGGCCGCCCGAGCTCGGGGAGACCCCGTGAGCGAGATCGGAGCGGCCTCGGGTCGTATCCCGGTCCGTTCGGACCTCGAGGACGTGGTTCCCTACGGGGCGCCTCAGCTGGACGTGCCCGTACGACTCAACACCAACGAGACCGCCGAGCCCCCACCTCCGGGCTACCTCGAAGCGGTCGCCGAACGCCTGCAGGGACTCGCACTCAACCGGTATCCGGACCGCGAGCACCTCGCGCTGCGACGAGCGCTCGCGACGCGACACGACGTCGGCCCCGGGCAGGTGTGGGCCGCGAACGGGTCGAACGAGGTGCTCGTGCAGCTGCTCCAGGTCTACGGTGGGCCGGGGCGTCGGGCCCTGTCACCCCGTCCGGGCTACTCGATGTATCCCGAGCTGTCTCGGACCACCCTGACCGAGCACCGCACCGTCGACCTCGACGGGGGGTTCCGTCTCACCCCGCAGGTCGCCCGCGACGCGGCGGCCACGCACGCCCCCGATCTGGTCCTGCTGCCCTCCCCGAACAACCCGGTGGGTACGACCGTCGATCACGAGACGATCCGGGCCCTCCACGACGCCTCGAAGGCGCTGATCGTCGTCGACGAGGCCTACGTCGAGTTCGCCGACCCGGCGGCCAGCGTGGTGCCGCTGCTCGCTGAGCTCGATCGGCTGGTCGTCGTCCGGACCTTCTCCAAGGCCTTCCGGCTGGCGGGGCTCAGGCTCGGGTACCTGATCGGGCCGGCGTGGGTCGTCGACGACGTCCAGAAGGTCCGTCTTCCCTACCACCTCGACGCCTTGACACAGGTCGCCGGGGTCGTGGCGCTCGAGCAGGAGGCCGCCTTCCTCGAGCACCGGGGACGCACGGCGACCGAACGCGACCGGGTCCGCGCGGTTCTTCAGGCCCGAGGGGACGTGGAGGTGTTCGACTCCAGCGCCAACTTCCTGCTGCTCCGCGCCCCCCTGGACGGGCTCTTCGACGCGTTGCTCGCCCACGGGGTCCTGGTCAGGGACTTCTCGCATCAGCCGCGCCTGGAGCGCTGCGTCCGGGTGACCATCGGCACGCCCGCGGAGAACGACCGCTTCCTCGCGGCGCTCGATGCCGTCCTCGCGGATGCTCGGAGCCCGCACCTCCCCTCGGAAAGGATCGATCCGTGACCAGCCGTGTCGGCCGCATGAGCCGGAAGACCAAGGAGACCACCATCTCGGTGATGGTCGACCTCGACGGGGACGGGACGACCAACGTCGCCACCGGCGTGCCCTTCTTCGACCACATGTTGGATCAGCTCGGTCGCCACGGGCACCTGGATCTGACCGTGGAGGCGGAGGGGGACCTCGCCATCGACGCCCACCACACCGTCGAGGACGTCGGGATCGCGCTCGGGCAGGCCCTGGCGGAGGCCTGGGGTGAGCGGGTCGGGGTCGAACGCTTCGGGGACGCGACCGTGCCGATCGACGAGGCACTGACCCAGGTCGCCATCGACCTCTCCGGCCGTCCCTACCTGGTGTGGGACTGCGAGGTCCCGATCGAGGTGATCGGGGAGTCCTTCGAGACCAGCCTGGTCAAGCACTTCTTCGAGTCCGTGGTCGCCAACAGCCGTATCACCCTGCACGTCCACAACCTCTCCGGCGACAACACCCACCACACCTTCGAGTCGGTGTTCAAGGC
>JBBDSW010000180.1:0-2965 GCA_040904745.1 Nitriliruptoraceae bacterium | reverse complement strand
CTGGTGACCGTCGACCACACCACGGAGGTGTTCGAGGGCCAGCTGCGCGCGAAGCTCCACGAGATGGGCTTCGACGTCGAGGGCAACGCCGACCAGGAGGTTCAGGCATGAGCCAGCAGACCCAAGATGCCGACGAGCAGTACAGCAAGCCCCGCTCGCGGCTGGCCGGCGACCTCGAGGGACGGACCGTCGGCTTCTGGCTCCTCGTGGCCGTCGCGATCGCCGTGGTGGTGCTCGGCATCGGTTCCTGGTGGGTGTGGGGCCTCGCCCGCGGGATGCCTATGGACGGCGACGCCATGGACGAGCAGATGGGCGACATGGGCGAGAAGATGGGCATGGAAGGCATGCCGCACACCGACGTGCGCTTGCCCCCGGTGGCAGGCTTCTACGACGGTCAACAGATCTTCTTCGTCCATCCCGAGGCCTCCGACGCCGAGGTGGCCGAAGCGCTGACCGAGATGATGGGCGGCTCGCCGGTGCTGGTCGTGCCCGAGCTGGCCGAAGTGGCCGCCGCGGCGCGTGACGACGTGTACGTGTTCGCCAACGGCCTCGAGGGCATGGGGCCGCTGGGCTTCCAGCCCGACGTGTTCGCCTCCGTGCCCGGCGACGACGACTACTCGCCGTTGCGTACGGTGGTGGAGGTCTCGTGGAACGATGATGATGCGGCCCGCGAGCTCACCTCGGCCGACGAGGTCGAGGCCGCCGCCGATGCCGGCGAGGTCGAGCTGACCGAGACCGATGTGGTGGTCAACATGCCCGTGCTGACCTGGCCGGAAGGAGCACGCTGATGGTGGGCTTCATCGACCGTGACGAGGTCCGCCGGCTGCTCGACGAAGAGCAGGCCGTTGTGGCGGAGGTGCTGCCACGGGCCGAGTACGACTGGGCGCACCTGGCCGGCGCGATCCACCTGCCGCTCAAGGGCTGGAAGATCGAGCAGGTCCAGGCCCGCCTCGACCGTGACCGGCCGGTCATCGTGTACTGCAACGACTACCAGTGAGACATGAGCCCCCGAGCCGCGTGCCGGCTCGACAGCCTCGGCTACGACGCCTACGACTACGTGGCCGGCAAAGCCGACTGGCTCGCCTTCGGCCTGCCCTCCGAGGGGACTGCTCTGCTCGCCGGGTCGGCAGTGAGCACCGACGTGCCCACCTGCGGCTTTCGTGACCGGCTCGGCGACGTCCGCGCGGCCCTGGAGGCCAGCCCATTCGGGATGCTGATCGCCCTCGACGCCGGCGGGGTGGTGCTGGGCCGGCTCGACCGGGATGCCGCGACCGGCGACGACACGCAGACCGTGGACCGGCTCATGCGCGAGGGCCCCACGACCGTACGGCCGAGCGAGGAGCTGGTCCCGCTGGTCGAGCGCATGCATCGCGCCGACGTCGACGCCGTACTGGTCACCCGCTCCGACGGACGACTGCTAGGCCTGCTCGAACGCGACCGCGCCGAGCAGGCCAGCGAGGACAACTGATGCGCATCGGACAACTCGCCGAGCGGATCGGGGTGAACCCCAAGACCATCCGCTACTACGAATCGATCGGACTGCTCCCCGAACCGGCCCGGACCCCGGCCGGTTATCGGGACTACCGCGAGGACGACGCGGACCGGCTGGCGTTCATCCGCCGTGCGCAGCAGCTCGGGCTCAACCTCGACGAGATCGGCGAGATCCTGGCGCTGCGTGAGCTCGGCGAGCGGCCGTGCGGCTACGTCCTCGAGGTCGCCAACACGCGGCTGGCCGAACTCGACCGCCGGATCGCCGACATGCAACGTGCCCGCGCCGAGCTCGACGCGCTGCTCCAACACACCGACGAGCTGGGCGACGACGACGGCGACTACTGCCACCTCATCGACCACGACCGCCGAGCCGTGCCCGGGAAGTCGCCGTGACGCCCGGAGGTGCATCGACGATGGCACCCAGCCGACGGACCCGCGCCGAGCCGACGGCGGCCGCGGTCCTTTCAGTCGACCAGCCGGGTCGACGGGTGGTAGCCAGACCAGGCGAACCAGCGGGTGTTGACGACCAGGACCGGTTCGAGCTGCTCGCCCTCGTGCGGACCGGCGACCCCGCGCCCGAGCACGCTCCACGTGGTCCCGGTCACCGAGTCCACGAATCCGTCGGCGACCGGGGTGAAGCGGACCGGTCCCTCGAAGCGGTCGGCGTAGAACGCGGGGGTGGTGCCGACGTCGTCGCCGTCGGCGACCCGCGCCGCCCCGACCGGGAACGCCATACCCGGCCGGTGCCACACGGTCACCGGTCGACCGTCGAGCTGGAGGTCCACGACCCCCTCGTGCTCGAGATGCTCCGCGTCGACCGCGACCTGGTCCCGCCCACCGCGAAGACCGACCACCGTCGCCAGAGGGTCGAGCCGGCCATCCACGTCCCGGTAGGTGAACGGCGGTGAGCTCAGGCTGTCGTGATAGCTGCCGTACGGGTTGTCGCCGTAGGATCGTTGATAGCCGGTCTCGCGGCTCAACACCTGCCCGCGGGGATGCGCGGTGCGGTAGTCGTCCCAGGTCAGGGTCTGGACAGGGACCATCGCCAACTCGGCGCCGACCAGGGTCCCGACCACGGCGCGTCCGTCGAAGTGCGTCCACAGCGACTCGGTCTGACGGTCGTACATGACCAGCGCACCCTGGAAGAGGGTCCCCGACGTCCCGAAGTCGAGGATCCGTCCATCCAACGCTCGCTCGAACGCCACCGCCGAGTTGCAGATCGGACAGTAGGTCACGCTCACCGGCACGCCGTCGAGTTCGTCGTTGACGATCTCGTGCCACACCAGGATCTGTGCCGGGTAGGCACGCGAGACCCCGTCGACCTCCACCGCGAACACGGCTTCCCCGTCATCGAGCCAGTCCACCTCGCTCACGTGCTCGAACGCCGGCTCGTCGATGGACGGGATGCCGTCGGGTGGCGGCCCGCCGGACACGATCAGCTCGCGGTCGACCAGCGTGACCGGATGCAACTCGG
>JBBDSW010000179.1:0-18265 GCA_040904745.1 Nitriliruptoraceae bacterium | reverse complement strand
CCGAAGCGGATGATGCCGAGGGAGCGAGCGGGTCCGCCGCGGAGCGCGAGGTCGAGGACGCGATCGCCAAGGGCGGGACCCGCATGGCCGCCAAGCAGGGTGCACGCCGTGGTGGCAGCGGCGGCCAGGGCAACGGGAACGGCGGTCGCAAGGGCTCCCAGCGTGCTGGGGGTGTGCCGGAGGAGGTGCGCCGAGCGATCCTCGAGGGTCCGCCTCGGACCATGCTCGTCAGCTCACGCGAGGACCGCACCCAGATCGCCGTCCTCGAGGACCGCACCGTCGTCGAGCACTACGTCACCCGCAAGGAGGACGTGACCTTCGTCGGCAACATCTACATGGCACGGGTGCAGAACGTGCTGCCCGGGATGGAGGCCGCGTTCCTCGACATCGGGAAGGGCCGCAACGGGGTGTTGTACGCGGGGGAGGTCCTCTACGACGAACTCGATCTCGAGGAAGGCGATGCCCACCGCATCGAGAACGCCCTCAAGCCGGGGCAGAAGGTGCTCGTCCAGGTCACCAAGGATCCGATGGGCTCAAAGGGCCCGCGGTTGACGATGCACCTGTCGCTGGCAGGCCGCTACATGGTGCTGGCGCCGAGCTCGGACCTGTTCGGGATCTCGAGGAAGCTGACCGACAAGGAACGCGATCGGCTGCGCCGTGTGGTCAAGAAGGTCAAGCCCAGCGAGCACGGGGTCATCGTGCGGACCGCGGCCGAGGGGGCGACCGAGGAGCAGATCATCGCCGACCTCGAGCGGCTGCTCGCCAAGTGGGAGCGCGTGGAGCAGGAGGCGGAGGGAGCCAAGGCGCTGGCCAGCGTCTACGAGGAGCCACCGCTGGTCGTCAAGGTGATCCGCGACAACTTCGGGCCCGAGTTCGCGCGCTGCATCGTCGATGACGAGGACCTCTATCGCCAGGTCCGTAGCTACCTCGACGAGGTCGCGCCGGAGCTGCTCGACAAGGTCGAGCTCTACGGTGCACCCACCGCCGATGCGCGAGCCCGGGCTGCCGGCGCCCCGCCGCTCGAGCCCGACGTCACACCGCGCGGGAGCAGCCGGAGCGATGCATCTGACCGGGACAGCGAGGACGCCGCCGGTGATACCGCGGCCACGGACGAGGTCGACCCGACGATCGGACGGGTCGACCTGGCGGCGGCGACCGCCCGACGACAGGAGCTGCCGTCCCTGTTCGCGGCCTACGACGTGGCCGATCAGCTGCGCAAGGCGATGGGCAGGAAGGTCTGGCTCCCCTCGGGCGGCTACCTCATCATCGAGTCGACCGAGGCGATGAAGGTCATCGATGTCAACACCGGCCGCTTCACCGGTGACAAGGATCTGAACCTCGAGGAGATCGTGCTGCGGACCAACCTCGAGGCCGCCGACGAGATCGTGCGCCAGCTGCGCCTGCGCGACATGGGTGGCATCATCGTGATCGACTTCATCGACATGCTGCTCAAGGCCAACCAGGAGCAGGTCGTGCGTCGGCTCAAGCGTGAGCTCCTCCGTGACCGGACCAAGACCCGGGTGTCCGAGGTGTCGCGTCTCGGCCTGGTGCAGATGACCCGCAAGAACGTGAGCCAGGGCCTCCTCGAGTCGTTCAGCCACACGTGCGAGGCCTGCGAGGGGCGGGGCGTCATCAGCGAGCTGGAGTGAGCGCTGCCGAGGATCGTCGGGACACCGCGGGGGTCACCACCCGGCTCATCGTGGTCTACATCCGCCGTGCACTCGGGGAGGACGCGCTCGAAGGGCTGCTCACGCGCGCAGGTGAGCACCGTTCCGTTGCCACGCTCGAGGACGAGGCCACCTGGTCGACCTACGAGGAGAAGATCGCGCTGTTCGAGGCTGCGGCCGAGTTGACCGGTGACCCGCTGGTGGCGCGGCGGATCGGGGCCTCGGTGCTCACCGAGCAGTTCGGGCGCGCGCTGCTGTTCCTGATCGGGGCACTCGGGTCCCCCGAGCGGGTGCTGCGCAGCGTCGCTCGGGCCAACGCGAAGTTCTCGGCCAGTGCGACGATGCGGTGCCTGGAGACGTCTCCTGACCGCGGCACCGTGGCCTACCGGCTGCACGAGCCGCGCATCCCGAGCCGGCACGACTGCCTCTACAACGAGGGGGTGCTGTCGCAGATCCCGGCCGTCTTCGGGCTCCCTCCCGCGGAGGTCGCTCATCCGTCCTGTCAGGTCGACGGGGCGGCGGAGTGCGTCTACGTCGTCCGGTGGTCGCGGTGGCGGCGATGGTCCCCCTCGGTCCGACGCAGACGGGCCGAGGTGATCGACACCTCGCTACGCAACCGGACCGGGGACCTGGAGCGCACCGTCGCCGAGTTGGTCTCCGCCGACGACATCGACCAGGGGTTGGGGCGGATCGCTCGCCGGGCCGGGGTCGCGGTCCGGGCGCAGCGACACGTGCTGGCAGCCCGTGCCGCCGGGGTCGTCCACGTCCATGCCGACGGGTTCGCCGACGACGAGGCGCAGCGGCTCGGTCGCGAACTGCTGGCGTCCGGGGTGGCCACTCACCCGTCGTCGGCGACGATCGTCTCCAGGATCGCCTCCACCCGTCACGACTACGGGTGGCTGGCGGCGTTCGTGCCCGCCGATGCGGGCTTCCTGCCCGCGGAGCAGGAGCACCTCGATGCCTACGCGGGCCTCGCGGCCGCGGCGCTGGACGTGACCTCCGCGCTCCTCTCGGAGCGACGCAGCCGGGAGGTCAACGAGGCCCTCCTGCGGCTCTCGCGCCAACTCGCGACCGCCGAGGACGAAGAGACCATCGCGGCGCGGGTCGTGGGTGCGATCCCACTCGTCACGGGTGCCGATCTGGCGGCGGTGTTCAGCTGGGATCCGGACGCCGAGGAGTTGGTGCTCGTCGCTGCCCAGGGTGTGGAGCTCGAGGGGGACGTCGCGCGGCGGTTCGCCGTGCCCCGCACACTGGGGTCGCTCAGGGGTGACCGGCTCCGACCGCCGGAGCCGATCCGGCTCGTCTCCGGGTCTGAGGATCCCGATGCCGGGGCGCTGCTCGCATGGTTCGGTCGTCCGGCCGCGACGTTCGCGCCGCTGGTCTCGGGCGGCGAGCTGCTCGGAGGCATCCTGGCCAGCGAGGTGGCGGCGCACACGGCCGATCCGAGGGATGCGACCCGCGCGACCGAGCTCCGGGGCCTGCAGGGCCTGGCGGACCAGGCTGCCATCGCGCTCGCTCGCAACCGGTTGCTGGCCAGCGTCCTGCATGCCGCGACCCACGACCGGTTGACCGGCCTCCCGGGCCGCGAACTGCTGCACGACCGGATCGAGCAGGCGATCGCGGACCACCGGCGTACCGGCCGCCGGGCAGGCATCGGGTTCCTGGACCTCGATGGCTTCAAGCGTGTCAACGACACGGCGGGACATGCGGCCGGTGACCAGTTGCTCTCGGCCGTGGCCGAGCGCATCCGCAGGGCCGTCCGTGCGACGGACACCGTGGCGCGGATCTCCGGTGACGAGTTCGTGGTGCTGCTCCGGGATCTGGACGATGTGGACGGGGTGCACCGCACGGCGGCTGCACTGCTCGAGGAGCTCGCGAAGCCACTGGCCTATCGGGGCTTCGACCTCGCCGTCGGCGTCAGCATCGGGTTCGCCCTGGCGCCCGATCACGGTGAGACGCCGGATGAGGTGCTGCGCGCCGCCGATGAGGCGATGTACCGCGTGAAACAGGCGGGCGGTGCCGGCTACCACGTCACCCCACCGCTGTTCGGGCCCGCCTCAGCGACGGGAGTGGACACGGGTGGATCAGCGTTGTCTTGACGTCGAGACACCTCGCGCCAGGGGCTACCCTCGAGCGGGTGAGTGCCGCCGTCCGATCGACCCCGCGAGACCCGTCCTCGGACGGGTTGCTCCGTCGCGGAGCGCGGGTCATCGGCGTGGCGTTGCGTGCCGCACCCCGCCCGTTCTCGGTCGGCATCGGGGGCGCGCTGCTGTACGCGACCATGATGGTGCTGTCCTCCGTGGTCCTCGGCCGGGTGACCGACGAGTTGCTCATCCCGACGTTCGCCAGCGGGGAGATCGACACCACCCTGCTCGCGCTCTCGGTCGCGGCCATCATCGGTGTCGCCCTCCTCAAGGCCGCTGGCGTCGTCGGTCGTCGGCTCGGCGCCTACTTCGCCCAGTACGGCTTGCAGGCGATGTACCGCCGCAAGGTGACGCGTCGCTACCTCGAGCTCCCGATCTCGTGGCATCGGAGACATCCGACCGGTGAGTTGCTCTCCAACGCCAACGCGGATGTCGAGTCCGCGTTCTTCGTGGCAGCGCCGCTGCCGATGGCCGTGGGAGCGTCGTTCCTGCTGGTGTTCACCGCCGGGCTCCTCATCGTCACCGATCCGGCGCTCGCGGCTATCGGGTTCAGCGTGGGCCCACTGCTCGGCTTCGCGAACTGGTTCTACCAACGTCGGATGCGCTATGCCGCCACGGTCGCCCAGCAGGCGCGAGCCGATGTGTCCGAGGTGGCACACGAGTCCTTCGATGCGGCGCTGGTCGTCAAGACCCTGGGGCGGGAGGGAGCCGAGGAGGAACGCTTCCGCGCGATATCGGAGGATCTGCGTGACAAGATGATCCGGGTGGGTCGACTCCGCGCCTTCTTCGACCCGGTCATCGAGGCACTGCCGAACGTGGGCATCCTGCTCGTCCTCCTGATCGGCGCCTACCGGGTCCGTGACGGCGCGTTGAGCCCCGGCGATCTCGTGCAGTTCGCGTACCTCTTCCGGTTGGTGGCGCTGCCCATGCGCGTGTTCGGGTGGTTGCTCGGGGAGCTCCCCCGCGCCGTGGTCGGCTGGGATCGGATCTCGCGTGTGTTGGACGCCACGGCCCGCATGGACTACGGCGGAGCCTCCGGAGCCGGTGACGGCGGCGCGACCGCCGCGATGGAGACGGTCGCCTTCCACCACCCGCGGTCGGATCGGGAGGGGCTCTCCGGTCCGGACGCCTTCTCGAACGCGCGACGGTCGCGGCGTGCCCGTCGGGCGCCAGCAGACGTGACCCGGCCAGCCCAGACGTCGCAGGCGGACGACCGGGACAGCGCCGGGGACGATGGCCGGCGGGGTATCCGCTCGGTCACCTTCGACGTGGCCGCCGGCAGCACGATCGCGCTCGTCGGTGCCACGGGCTCGGGCAAGTCCACGATCGCTTCGCTCCTCGTGCGGCTGTACGACCCGGACCAGGGACGCATCACCTTCGATGGCGGTGCGCTCGCCGACCTCGACCGCGAGCAACTCG
The DNA here is from genome assembly GCA_040904745.1 of Nitriliruptoraceae bacterium. Classification (GTDB taxonomy): domain Bacteria; phylum Actinomycetota; class Nitriliruptoria; order Nitriliruptorales; family Nitriliruptoraceae; genus T1Sed10-7. The sequence continues at coordinate 13,035 of JBBDSW010000179.1, read as the reverse complement.
CCGAGCACGTGGCCATCGTGTTCCAGGAGGCCTTCCTGTTCGACGACACCGTGCGGGACAACATCGCGCTCGGCGCGGACATCCCGCACGAGCGTGTCGTCGCCGCGGCTCGGTTGGCGCAGGCGCACGACTTCGTCCAGGAACTGGAGCACGGCTACGACACCCGCGTCGGCGAGCGTGGAGCGACCCTGTCCGGAGGCCAGCGGCAGCGGATCGCGCTGGCCCGGGCGCTCGTCCGTGAGCCGCGCCTACTGGTCCTCGACGATGCCACCTCGGCGGTCGACCCGGCGGTCGAGTCCGCGATCCTTCGAGGGTTGGCCGATGCCGACCTCCCGTCGACGGTGCTGGTCGTCGCCTACCGACAGGGCTCCATCGCACTGGCGGACGAGGTCATCTTCGTCGCGGACGGCGAGGTGGCCGCTCGGGGGCCCCACGCACAGCTGCTCACGGAGGTTCCCACGTACCGCAACCTCGTGACGGCATACGAGGCCGAGGCACAGGGAGGTGCCGCCACCGTGGGCGCTGAAGCCAGCCACGGACCGACCACCGAGCGTGACGGGAAGGGGCGTCGGTGAGCGCTGCCCCACCTTCGGGCGATCCGACCCGGCACACCGGTGCCGGTGCGTGGCGCACCGTCGTCCGCGGGATCTCGCTGTCCCCGGAGCTGCGGCGTGGTCTCCCGGTGACGCTCGCGCTGGCGCTGATCGCCACGGCTGGTCGGGCCATCGTGCCGATCGCGATCCAGCGGACGATCGACGATGGCCTGCACGGCGGCGCGGGCGTCGATCTGGACGCGATCTTCGCCGTGGTCTCGCTCGCCTTCGTGGCCGTCTGCGTCACGGCGCTGGCGAGCGGCGCGATGAACTACCGCTTGGCCGCGGTCGTGGAGACGGCGCTCTCCAGCCTGCGCGTCGGGGCGTTCCGACACATCCATGACCTGTCCATGCTGCACCAGGCGAGCGAGCAGCGCGGGTCGCTCGTCTCGCGGGTGACGTCCGATGTGGACGAGATCAGCCGTTTCATGCAGTGGGCCGGGCTCAACCTGATCACCGCCCTCGGGCAACTCACCGTCGCCACGATCGTGATGTTCGTCTACTCCTGGCGGCTCACCCTCCTCGTGCTGGCGGTGTTCGTGCCCTTCCTCGTCGGAGCGCGCTGGTTCCAGAAGCGGCTCACGCGGGCGTACCTGCTCGTGCGCGAACGCATCGGCGTGCTGCTCGGCGGCCTGGCGGAGACGGTCGTCGGGGCGCCGGTCGTGCGTGCCTATGGCATCGAGGGCCGGACCCAGGATCGGCTGGACGTCCGTATCGAGGATCACCGGACGGCAGCGGTGCATGCCGGCACCTTGTCGTCGTTGTTCTCGGGGACGGGCGAGGTCTTCGGTGCGCTGGCGACCGCGACGGCGGTCATCGGCGGCGTCTACTTCGGCGTGGACGATCAGGTGACGGTGGGTACGGTCCTCGCCTTCCTCTTCCTGATCACGTTGTTCGTGGATCCGGTCCTGATCGCCGCCGAGGTGATCAACGAGGGCCAGACGGCGGTCGCCGGCTGGCGCCGGGTGCTCGACGTCCTCGACATCGAGCCGGACGTGGCCGACCCGGGCCCCGACGGACGGGTGCTCCCACCGGGCCCGGTGGCGATCCGCTTCGAACACGTCCGTTTCCGCTATCCCCGTTCCGGGGAGCGCGGCCGCGACGCCACCGGACCGACGGTCCTCGACGATGTCGATGTGGCGATCGCACCGGGTACCCGGGTGGCCGTGGTCGGGGAGACGGGCAGCGGGAAGACGACCTTCGCCAAGCTCCTGACGCGCCTGATGGATCCGGTCGAAGGTCGCGTCCTCCTCGATGGCATCCCCGTCGACGAGATCCGCTTCGACTCCTTGCGTCGCAGGGTCGTGATGGTCCCGCAGGACGGTGCCCTCTTCGACGGACCGATCGCGGAGAACGTGCGGATGGGCCAGCCATCGATCAGCGACGACGACCTCGAGCTCGCCTTCTTGGAGCTCGGCCTCAGTGACTGGGTCGAGGAGCTCCCCGAGCACCTCGATACCCGGGTCGGGGAGCGCGGGAGCGCCCTGTCGGCCGGAGAGCGTCAGCTCGTCGCGCTCGCTCGCGCGTACGTCGCCGACCCCGATCTGCTGGTCCTGGACGAGGCCACCTCGGCCGTTGACCCCGCCACCGAGGTGCGCCTCGCCCGCGCGCTGGTCGGGCTCACCTCGGGCCGGACGACGGTGACGATCGCGCACCGGCTGTCCACGGCGGAGGCCGCCGAGGAGGTGCTCGTCTTCGACCAGGGGGTCCTCGTGCAACGGGGCCACCACCGGGAGCTGGTGGCCGAGGGCGGGATCTACGGTCGTCTCCACGAGAGCTGGACCCGGGGGGTCGGCAGCCGGGCCTGAGGACGCGGACGTTCCGGTCTACCCTGGCCCGATCCGAGGGGGAGTTCGACGTGTCAACGCAGCGGGTCACCACCGCGAGTGCCGTGCAGGTCGCCGAGACCCCGATCGAGGTGTTGGACGAGGTGATCGAGCAGCTGCGTGGGGCGGCTGAGCGCTGGTGTGACACCGGGTTGGGGGAGCGGATCCGCATCCTCGATGCGCTACGGGCCACCACCCTCGAAGCAGGTCCGGCGTGGGTCGCGGCCGCCGCACAGGCCAAGGAGATCGCTCCGGGAAGCCGGCTCGAGGCCGAGGACTGGGGCAGCGGCATCGCGACCATGACGCGCTACCTCTCGCTGCTGTCGGCCACGCTCGAGGACATCGCGGCGACCGGACACCCGCAGCCTCCGGCGATGCGTACCGAGGGCGCACGGGTGGTCGTCGATGTGCTCCCGGCCGATCGCTTCGACCGCCTGCTGTTCCAGGGCTTCTCCGCCGAGACCTGGCTCAGACCCGGTATCAGCGAGGAACACGCGCGTGCCCGGATGGGGCGCATCTACCGCCCGGACCACGAGAGCGTCCCTCAGGTCAGCGTCGTCCTCGGCGCCGGGAACGTGTCGTCCATCGGACCCCTCGATGCCCTCTACCAGCTGTTCGCGCTCGACCGCGTCGCCATCCTCAAGATGAACCCGGCCAACGCGCATCTCGGCCCACACATCGCCGAGGCGTTCCGTCCGCTCATCGAGCGAGATGTGCTGCGCATCGTCTACGGCGGGGCGGAGGTCGGCGGCTACCTCACCGAGCACCCGGACATCGATGCCGTCCACGTCACGGGTTCGGCGGACACCTACGACGCCATCGTCTTCGGCAGCGGTGACGCTGGGCGCGCGCGCAAGCAGCGTGCCGAGCCTCGACGCGACAAGCCGGTCACCGCGGAACTCGGCAACGTCACCCCGGTGATCGTGGTCCCTGGTCCCTGGAGCGATCGGGATCTCGCCTTCCACGGGGACAACATCGCCTCGATGCTCGTCCACAACGCCGGGTTCAACTGCATCGCGGCTCGGATGATCGTCCAGCACCGTGCCTGGTCCAAGCGCGGCGCCCTGCTCGATGCGGTCCGAAGCTCGCTCGTGCGGGCGACCCCGCGCGTCCCGTACTACCCGGGCGCGGACCGGCGCTACGAGGAAGCGACCAAGGGTCACGACCGCATCGAGCGGTTCGGTCCTCCCGACGCGGACCTGCCGTTCACCCTCCTTCCCGAGCTGGACCCGGATGGCCCCGAGCCGTCGACCTTCAGCACCGAAGCGTTCGGCGGGGTGCTCGGGGAGGTGGCCCTGGAGGCCGAACGCTCGGTCCCCGCCTTCATCGACGCGGCGGTCGGGTTCTGCAACGAGCGACTCTTCGGCACGTTGGCCGCAACGATCCTGATCCACCCACGCTCGCTCGACGACCCCGAGGTGGCTGCCGCGCTCGACCGGGCACTGGAGCGGTTGCGCTACGGCACGATCGTCGTCAACCACTGGACCGGCGCGGCCTACGCCTTCATGTCGACGCCGTGGGGCCCGTACCCGGGGAGCCCACCCGAGGACATCCAGTCGGGCACCGGGGTGGTGCACAACACCTTCCTGCTCGAGGACGTCGAGAAGACGATCGTCCGCGGTCCGTTCCGCAGCCGCATCAAGCCCCCGTGGTTCCACGATCATCGCCAGGCCCACCTGCTGCTGCCCCGGCTCGCCGAGCTCAGTGCGACCGGCGATGCGGCGCGGCTCCCGGGGCTGATCGTCGCGGCCCTCCGCGGGTGAAGCCGCGTCACCGCCGGACGTTGTGGCTGCCCGTCAGCCGATCACGGTGACCGCACCGGCCTCCAGCACGATGGGGATCCCCGGTTCGGCGGCATCACAGGACAGGAGCCGCGCCGGGGGGTCGTGACGGGCGGTGACGGTGACCTGGGCCTGGTGGCCGGCGGCGTTCGCGACGACCTGGACCTCTGGCCCGTCCGGCTGCGGTGCGCTGACCGGGAGGTGGGTGATCTCCACCTCGTCGTGGGCGACGATGCCGAGCGTGCGTCGCACCGCGATCTCGGCGACCTGTGCGGCAGCCGGGAGGTGCCCGCGTCCCCGCAGGTGCTCGAGTTCCACCCGGCCAGCGAGGTGGTGGGTGGCGACCTCGAGGGCGGCCACCACGTCGAGGTGGCCGTACAGCAGCCCGTGCGGCAGGAGGAGCATCGTGCCGGCGAACCGATGGCCTCCGAGATGGCTGCTCTCCATGGTCTCCTCCGGATGGATGGCGGCGAGCGTGTCGGCGATCGGCCGCCCGAGCCGGGCGCAGCACCGGTCGCGCTTGGCGTTGGTGCATACCACCCAACGGGGGGCGTCGTCCCGGTCTCCGATCCCGGGTGGCGTCTCGGAGGCGCAGACCGTCGGATCGAGCCGCGCCAGCTCGTCCTCGTCGAGCCTGCAGGTCTCGGACCACGGACGCGTCCCCGCGTGCACGAGGCGGACCCGACGCGCACGCTCCGACGGCGCACGCTCCGACGACGCACTCGCAGCGCCCGGCCGCCGCATCAACAGCACCTTGACCCCTGCCTTCGCTGCCCGCTCCTGGAGTCGGGCACCGAGCCTCGGATCCAGACCTGAGGTCGTGACGGCCTCGCGGCCCCAGCTGCCGGGCTGCTCGATCAGGACGTAGCCCGCGGCTTCGCTCGCCGTGCCCGCCAGGGGCTCGGTGTAGGCGTGCGCGTTGGCGCTGCAGCTCGGCTGGGACACGAAAACCTCGATGGCGACCGGACGGGCGCGGCCCTCACGGCCGCGTGCCGGTCGGTTGGAGAAGCTCGTTCGGTCGGGGACTCGCGATACGACGGACCCCAGGGTGCCACCGTCTGCGGCGGCTCGGTGCTGGCGCGCGTCGGTTGACCGGCGTCCGGCCGCGGCGGTACCGTACGCCTTCCCGTGTGGGATGCCCCGCGGTGCGTCGGCACGTCCAGACGCTTACGGACACCATCTCTCCACCCGCACCGCTCCCGGAGCGAGGCGGGGTGGGGCTCGACCCGACCGACGCTGTCCCAGCCCGGCGCACACCCCGAGTGTGCACGCGCACGAAGCGGCGTGCGTCACCCGCGTCCCGCCGGTCCCGGCGGTGGCGAGATATCTTCCAGCGCGCTGCCCGACCATCAAGTGGCACGACGACGAGCAGCAGTGAACGACAGGAGCCAGCCGTGTACGCGGTCATCGCAACGGGTGGGAAGCAGTACCGGGTCGAGCCCGGGCAGCAACTCACCGTGGAGAAGCTCGACGCCGAGGTCGGCGCGAAGGTCGACCTCAGGCCCGTGCTCGTCGTCGATGACGACGGCGCGGTGACCACCGGCAGCTCGCTCGAGGGTCGCAGCGTGTCGGCGACCGTCACCGGCCATGACCGTGCGGAGCGGATCCGGGTCTTCACCTACAAGAACAAGTCACGGCAGCGCAAGCGGCGCGGGCACCGTCAGCACCGCACCACCGTCCAGATCGAGGGGATCTGATATGTCGACCAAGAAGGGCGGCGGCTCGTCCAACAACGGCCGCGATTCCAACGCCAAGCGCCTCGGTGTGAAGCGCTACGGCGGCGAGACCGTCCGCGCGGGTGGCATCATCGTCCGCCAGCGCGGCACCAAGGTGCACCCCGGTGACAACGTCGGCCGTGGTGGCGACGACACCCTGTTCGCGCTCGTCGACGGTTCCGTCCGGTTCCACAAGACGACGGCGCGCACCACGGCACACGTCGACCCGGTCGACGCCTGACCCGGGCGCCGTGAACGAACCGACGAGGGCGGCCACACGGCCGCCCTCGTCGCTTCGGTGACACGCCCGACCGACATCGCTGCCGTATGGTCCCGACCCGCCCCGCGAGCCGGCCCCCCGCACGAGCCGACCGATCCGGAGCCCCACGTGGACGCCGCCAGCTTCATCGATGAGTGCACGGTCCACGTGTGCGGTGGCTCTGGGGGCGACGGCTCGGTCTCGTTCCGGCGCGAGTCCCATGTGCCGCGGGGCGGTCCCGACGGTGGGGACGGCGGGCCCGGCGGCGATGTCGTGTTCGTCGCGTCGGAGAACACCACCTCCCTCCTCGATCTGCGGCGGGAGCCCCATCGTCGTGGCGGCGATGGCGGGCATGGCGCCGGCATGAACCGCACGGGCGAAGCCGGCACGGCCGAGATGATCGCGGTGCCCATCGGCACCGTCGTGAAGGACCGTGAGACCGGGGCGGTCCTCGCCGACCTGGTCCGAGAGGGGCAGCGCTACGTGGCGGCAGGTGGCGGCCGCGGTGGTCGCGGGAACGCGGCCTTCATGAACCGGCATCGCCGTCTGCCGCGGTTCCGGGAGCGGGGCGAGGTGGTCGAGGAGCGGTCGCTGCGGCTCGAGCTCAAGCTGATCGCCGACGTGGGGCTCGTCGGCTACCCGTCGGTCGGGAAGTCCTCGCTGGTCAGCCGGCTCTCCGCCGCGCGCCCCCGCATCGAGGCATGGCCGTTCACCACGCTCACCCCCCACCTCGGGGTGATGCGGGCAGGCGATACGTCCGACGGTGCGCCCATCGATGTGGTGCTGGCGGATGTGCCGGGGCTGATCGAGGGCGCTGCCGACGGCAAGGGTCTCGGCACCCGCTTCCTCCGCCACATCGAACGCTGTCTGGTCCTCCTCCACGTCCTCGATGCGGCACCGCTCGATCCGGATCGCGACCCGGTCTCCGATCTCGCCGCGCTCAGGGAGGAACTCCGCCGCCACGAGCCGGGCCTGCTGGCGCGCCCGCAGCTCGTCGTGCTGAACAAGATGGATCTGCCCGACGGGCAGGCCATGGCCGATCTCCTGCGCGAGCGGCTCGGCGCCGGCGGGGACGAGGTCCTCGAGATCTCGGCCGCCACGGGGGCCGGGCTCGATGCCCTGCGCTTCCGCCTCGGTGCGCTGGTGGCAGAGGAGCGCGCTCGCGTCGGCATCCGCACCGAGCAGCCGGTCGACGAGGAGGTCCTGCACGAGCTGCGACCGCGAGGACCCGACTTCGTGGTGCAGCGGGGCGAGGACGGGACCTTCCACGTGGTCGGACGGCGCGTCGAACGGTGGGTGCAGATGCTCCCGCTCTCAGATCGTGGTGCGGTGCGCTACCTCCAGGGGCGGATGCGGCGCGCCGGGGTCGACCGCGCGCTGGTGCAGGCCGGCGCCCGCTCCGGGGACGAGGTCCACATCGCCTCCGCGGCCTTCGAGTTCGAGCCCGAGCTCGAGGACCTGCCCGAGGACGAGCGGGCGGCGTTGCTCGCCGGCGAGGAGGACGATGTCGACCTCCCCGAGGACCAGGGGTGGATGCGGTGAGCGCCCGATTCCCCCGCCCGAACCTCGTCGTCGTCAAGATCGGCTCATCCAGCCTGCGTGGCGAGGATGGTCGCCTCGACCGTGATCAGGTGGCGAACCTGGCCGACCAGCTGGCCGCCGCACGGCAGGCCGGGAGTTCGGTCGTGCTCGTCAGCTCCGGCGCCGTCGCGGCCGGCATGGGGCTCCTCGGTCTGGAGCGTCGACCGGTCGATCTGCCCACGTTGCAGGCCGCGGCCGCGGTCGGTCAGGGTGAGCTGATCCACGCCTACCAGCGGGTCCTGGCCGGCCACGCCCTGACCGGCGCGCAGGTGCTGCTCAGCCAGGACGACTTCATCCGCCGCGGCCGGTACCTGAACGCGCGGACGGCACTGCGCCGGCTCCTGGAGCTCGGAGCGTTGCCGATCATCAACGAGAACGATGCGATCGCCACCGATGAGCTGTCCTACGGGGACAACGACCATCTCGCGGCGCTCGTCGCCTCGATGCTCGGTGCGGATCTCCTCGTGTTGCTCTCCGACGTCGCCGGCCTCTACGACCGTGACCCGCGCGAGGAGGGGGCGAGGTTGATCCGGCGTGTCGCCGAAGTGGCGGAGCTCGACCTGGCGCGGATCGGCGGTGTGGGGTCCTACGTCGGTTCCGGAGGGATGCGCACCAAGGTCGGTTCCGCTCGCGTTGCCACGGCCTCGGCCACGCACGCCGTCGTCGCGGATGCGCGGCAACCCGGCATCCTGGCCGAGGTCCTGGGGGGCGAGGACGTCGGCACCTGGTTCGTGGCGGCGGAACACCGCGTCGAGGCTCGCCGGCTGTGGATCGGCTACGCACTGCGTGCCTACGGCCGCATCCACGTCGATGCCGGAGCGGCCGACGCCCTCAGGACGCGGGGGGTGTCCCTGCTCGGCGTCGGCGTCACCCGCGCGGACGGGCACTTCGGGGTCGGGGATGCCGTCGAGGTGGTCGACCCGGATGGGGTGGTGCTGGCCCGCGGGTTGTCCAACTACGACGTCGCCGACGTGGCGCGGCTGGCGGGGCACTCGACCACCTCGGCGGCCGAGACGCTCGGCGCGGGCTACGCACGCGAGGTGATCCACCGCGACGACCTGGTCGTCCTCGGCTGAGTCACCCGGCCTCGGCGCTGGGACCCGTGGCGTGCTCCGGATCCCTGTCGGTGGGTGAGGAGGTGACCCGGTCCCAGGGCAGATGCAACGTGACCACGGTGCCCTGTGGGCCCGAGGACACCTCGACGTCGCCGCCGTGTGCGGTGACGACCGCCTCCACGACGGCGAGGCCGAGCCCCGTGGAATCCCGAGCATCCCCCGCCCGTACGAACGGGGCGAACACCTCGTCGAGGATGTCGGGGTCGATGCCGGGACCCTCGTCGCTGACCTGCAGCGTGAAGCGCCGATCGTCGGGATCGAGCTGTGCGGCCACCGTGATCGGTGTGCCGCCGGGGGTGTGGATCGCCGCGTTGGAGGTGAGGTTCAGGATCGCTTGCGCCAGCCGGTCCGGATCCGCCTCCAAGCCGACCGGTGGGGGCGGAAGCACACGGGTCGAGGCCCCCGCCGGCGTCGCCGTGATCTTCAGCTCGAGCTCTTCGAACCACGACACGAGCTCCAGCGGTCGGGGGCGGATGAAGTCCGCGGTGCGGACCCGCGCGATGGCCATCAGGTCATCGACGAGGCGGCCCATGCGGCCGAGCTCGTCACGCACGATCGCGGCGGTCGTCTCGACCGCCGCGGGATCACCCCGGTCCACGGTCGTCAGCAGTTCGAGATGCCCGCGCGCGATCGTGATCGGCGTGCGGAGCTCGTGGCCGACGCTCGCCAGGAACTCCTGCTCCTGGCGGGCCGATGCTTCCAGCCGACCGAGCATCGTGTTGAACTCGCTCGCCAGCAACGACACCTCGTCGTCGGAGGAGGGGACGTCGACCCGCGCACTGAGCTGCTGGAGCTCGGTGGACCGCGCGGCCGCCGCCAACGACCCGAGTGGGCTCAGCGCCCGCCACAGCGTCGCGGCCAGCAGCGCCCCGCCGACCAGCAACGACACGCCCGCCGCGGCCGCTACGAGGTAGGCGGCTTCCCGTGCGTCGGCGCGGACGGGCTCGAGCGGGGAGACGACCTGAAGGGTCGCCAGTCGTTCTCCGTCCACCGAGATGGGGACCGAGGAGGTGCGGATCGCCCCTGCATCTGTCCCGGTGTCGAGCGTCTGGCGGGTGCCCAGCTCTCCCGCCGGCAACGTCCGTGCGGTGAAGAGTGACTCGAGCTCAGGTGGACCGTTGCTCGCCGCGAGCCGGAAGCCGTCCTCGAAGGTCACGATGGTCCAGTAGGACGCGGTACTCGGGTTCAACTGGAGGTAGCGACGCACGGCGGACTCCAGGATCGAGCGTGGCTCGGCCTCGGGGCGCTCTGCGCGGGCGTCCTCGAGCAGTTCTGTGATCGACCGCTCGAACCGCTGTTCCTCACGCTCGACCACGACGTCGATGTCGCTCAGCCCGTCCTGGAGGAGGAGCTCGTAGGCGAGGAAGGCGGCCACGCCGAGGCTGACCGCGAGCACCACCATCGCGGTGACCGGGACCCGGACCCGCAGCCACCGCAGGGGTTCGGTGATCCGACCTCGAACGCCGGACGGCCGGGGGTCCGCACCGACGTCGGTCCCGTTCTCGGCCGGGGTCACGCCGAGAACCGGTATCCGGCGCCGCGGACGGTCTCGATCAGATCCTTGCGGAGCTTCCGGCGCAGGTAGCCGACGTAGACCTCGACGACGTTGGAGCCCGGCTCGAAGTCGTAGCCCCACACGCGATCCATGAGCTGGACCTGCGAGAGCACCTGGCCGGGATGGCGCATGAACGTCTCCAGGAGCGCGAACTCGCGCGCCGTGAGTTCCACCTTGCGGGCGTCGAGGGTCACCGAACGGCTCGAGAGGTCCAGGACCACCTCACCGGCGCGCAGCTGCGATGCCGAGCCCTGCCCGCGCGCCCGGAGCCTCGCGTGGACCCGGGCGAGCAACTCCGCGAAGCTGAACGGCTTGGTCAGGTAGTCGTCTGCCCCGGCGTTCAGGTTGCGGACCCGGTCGTCGATGGCATCCTTCGCCGTCAGCACGATGACCGGCACGTCGGGTCGCCGGGCGCGGAGCCGCTCGAGCACCTGTTCGCCCGGCAGCTCGGGCAGCTTCAGATCCAGGATCACGAGGTCGATCCGCTCGTCGCTGGCCAGGTCCAGTCCGCTCATGCCGTCGCCGGCCAGCGACACGTTGAATCCCTCGGCGCGGAGTCCGCGCTCGATGAAGGCCGCGATACGGGGCTCGTCCTCGACGATCAGTACGTCCATGGCCCGCAGTGTGCCCCATGCCCCGCACGCAGGGGGTCGGGACTGAGGGTTCCCTCAGCCCCGCCTCAGGCAGCTCTCACGGGATGGCGGCACCCTGCGCGCGACCACCCCGGTCGCCGGTGCTGGTCACCGGCGCGGTGTCATGCTTCCCCGGGATCGCCGGGGCAACCTGCTGAACGGAGGAGCGGTGTCGGACCGACCGACCGTGCGGACCGATGACCAGGGCTCGTCCGTGGCCGCGGAGGACACCACCGATCCGCTGCTCTCGCTGACGGCCGCGGAGGAGCGAGCGGTCCTCGCGGAGGCCACGCGGGCTGCGGGTGCGCAGCTGAGCGATAGCACGGTGCGCAGCATCCACCACCGGCCGGGGCGGAGTCGCTCCGTCCTGCACGACGCGACGATCGACACCCCGGACGGCACGCGCACCGTGCTGCTCGTGACGCACACCGATACCCGCGGGTTCCCCGAGGGTGCCTTCGTGCTCGCCCAGGGAGGACGACGCGTCGCGGTCTGGCGCTTCCCGCACGATCCCTACCTCCCCGGATTGCCGTCCGCCCTGTCGGCGGCGCGGGTGCGGGAGCTGCTCGACGAGCTGGGCGGGGTTCCGGGGGAGGTACGGCTGCGGACCCCGGTCTACCGGCCGACGCGGCGAGCCGTCGTGGAGGCACGGGTCGACGGCCTCGATGCCGCGGGACGGATCCTCTACCTCAAGGTCCTCCCGAGCGGCCGGGCAGGCTCGGTCGCTCGTCGCCATCGCCAGCTGGTGGCCGTTGGCCTCCCGGTACCGGTATTGATCGGTGTCGCCGAGCAGCAGGGCATCGTCGCCCTCGAAGCCTTGGCCGGTGCCACGCTCGGCGATGCGCTGCGGGCCGGGGCACGCGTCCCCGCCGTCGGTGAGCTGGTCTCGATGTCGCAGCGGTTCGCCACCAGCGGGGTGGCTGGGAGCCGCGACCCCCGCTCGTTCGCCGACCCGGTGCGGCACGTCTCGCTGCTCGCCGGTGTGCTCCCCGAGCGCCGTGCGGAGATCACAGCGCTGGCCCGGGCCGCCAGTGAGGTGACCGGACCGATCGTTGGTGTCCACGGAGACCTGCACCCCGGGCAGCTCCTCATCGATGCCGAGGGACGGCTGTCCGGGGTGATCGACGTGGACGGAGCCGGGCGGGGGCTCCTGGCCCATGATGCCGGGAACCTCGTCGCCCACCTCGAAGCGCTCGCTGACCTCCAGCCGATGGTCGCAGAGCGGGTGCGCGCCTACGCCGCCGAGGTCTCCGCTGCCTACCGCGAGGTCGTGGGTGACGAGCCGCTGGCCCGCGCCGCCGCGGGTTCCTGGATCGGCCTCGCGACGGGTTCCTACCGCCGCCAAGGGGCCGGCTGGCGGGAGGAGACGGCTCGCCGTCTGGACCGCGCGGCCGCGCTGCTCGCGGACGTCTGAGCGCCCGCAGCCGGTGGCAGGAGGCTGCACCTGGCGTCGCCCGGTCTCAGGACGCGCTGTCCGGAGAATCGTCGGAGTCGACCGAGTTGACCGACTCCTCGGGCGAGTCGGGGTCCACCGGCGCTGCTTGCGGGGCGGGCGCTTCCGTGGGTGCCGCGTCCGGGGTCACGACCTCTTCGGACGCCCCGTCGACGGCCACGGAGTCGTCCGAGGCGGGCGTTGGGGTGGCCTCGCCGGTGGCGGCATCCGCTTCGATCGAGGGCACGAGGGCCTCGTCATCGATCGGGTCACTCAGCGCCGTTCCCTCGGAGGCCAACTCGATCGGCGTGGGCGCCGCCGGTGGGTTGGAGACCGCCGCACCGATGCCGAACGCGCCCGCGGCCAGCGCCGCGGCCGTCGCGGCGGCGGTCACCGCGCGCCAGCTCGTCAGGTGGATCACCAGGGTCTCCGGGTGCGAGATCGTCAGGGCTGTCAGGAGGATCGGCGGGGGAGCCGGGGGGGATCCGGTTCCCCCGCCGATGGGATCAGGACGAGCTGTCGGGGGACCCGTCGTCCTCGACGGAC
>JBBDSW010000178.1:0-3023 GCA_040904745.1 Nitriliruptoraceae bacterium | reverse complement strand
CGACGTCGAGGTGTCCGTCGAGGCCACGCTGCGCACCGACGCGGAGGAACCCGACGAGCTCGACACCGACGCGATCCTCCACCTCGCCGACGTGCGCCTGCTGCTCGGCGGTGAGGACATCACCGACGAGGTGCAGTCCGCGGCCGACACCGGCTGGACGTGGGCCCCGGGCGCGCTTCCCGATGGCGAACACGACATCGCCGTGGTGCGGCTCCCGCTCCAGGAGCCGACCGATGAAGACGACGGTGAGGCTGGGGACGACGAGGACTCACAGGGAACCGATCCTGCGGAGATCGAGGTGGCGGACGTCGATCCCGCCACGGCGTTGGACGAGGACGACGACAGCGGTGCCGAACTCCTCGGACGCTGGCAGATCGAGGTCGACGCGACACCCCCGGAGTTGGACGTCTCGGTCCCCGAAGGGGGTCTGGTCGCCGGCGAACCCGTGACCATCACCGGAAGCAGCGAACCCGGCGCCACCGTGACCATCGGGGATGCCGAGGTCGCTGCCGGCGAGGACGGAAGCTTCGAGGTCGAGCTCGACTCGCCTCCCGACGGACGCCTCGCCGTCGCGGCGACGGATGCCGCCGGCAACCGCACCGACGATGAGCTCGACCGCCTGGTCACCGTGCCCTCCCGCGCCCGCGTGGACGAACTCCGGACGGTGCACGTCTCGTTCTGCGGCTGGGCGTCGCCGTCCCTACGCGAACCGGTGCTGGCGGCGATCGAGGCCGGACGGATCAACGCGATCCAGCTCGACCTGAAGGACGAGACCGGCAAGATCGGCTTCGAGACCCAGAACGAGCTCGCACAGCGGATCGGCTCCGACGAGCCCGACTGCCGCATCGACCTCGAGGCCGCGGTCGCACAGCTGCACGAGCTCGGGATCCCCATCGTCGGTCGCATGGTCGCCTTCGCCGACCCGGTGCTCGCGCCGTGGGCCTGGGCCAACGACCAGCGCGACTACGCGATCCAGGAGGCCGACGGCAACGCGATCTACACCGGGCGCTACGCCGGTTTCGCCAACTTCGCCAACGACGACGTCAAGGAGTACAACATCGCTGTCGCCGAGGAGGCGGCCGCGATGGGCGTCGACCACATCCTGTGGGACTACCTGCGCAAGCCAGACGGGTCGCTCGACAAGATGTCGATCCCGGGGCTCGAGGGCAGCGTCGAGGACGAGATCTTCGACTTCACCCGCCAGGCCGATGAGCGGCTGGCGCCGTACGGCGTCCTCCACGGCGCGTCGCTGTACGGCGTGTCCGCGGACCGGCCGTCCGAGGTGGGTCAGGACGTCGAGCGGCTCGCCGACGTCCTCGACTACGTCTCCCCGATGATCTACCCGAGCCATTGGGGTCCGGGGGAGTACGGCGTCTCCGATCCGCTGATGCAGCCCTACGACATGGTGTCCGCCACCCTCGAGGTGTGGTTGGAAGCGACCGAGGGCCGCCGTGCCCGGGTCGCTCCGTGGCTCGAGGACTCCAACTGGCCGATCCGCCTCGGCTACCCGGACCGGGCCGACTACGTCCGTGAACAGATCCGGGCCACCTACGACGCGGGGATCACGGAGTGGCTGCTGTGGGACTCGAGCGTCCGCTACACCGAAGCTGGGATGGCCCAACCCCCGGAGTGACCCGGAGAGATCGACGTCGATGGCATGACGGGCCCTGGCGGTGGCGGATGCGGTGACGGGCCGACGTGCCTCACCGAGCCGAGCCGTGCATCACGCCCGCGGTTGGTGCGCTGGCGGGCGCTGCCGAGCCACCGTGCGAGAACCTGCGGACGGTCAGCAGCTTCTCGACGTGCCTGTGGCGGCCGACCCCCGGGCCTCCGCCGTGTGACGACTTCCTGCCGACGGGTGGCAGCTTCTCGCGCGGCCGCGCGGCTACCTCGATGCCGGCCCGTCGAAGTCGCCACGTGATCGCCGAGGTCACCACCACACGAGCGCACGTGTCCACAGGTTCGGTCGTGCCCGAAGCGGAGGACGCACGGGCAGCAGCCATGCTCCACCCATGGATCTCCCGGACGACGCCTACAGACTGAGCACCGCCCAGCTGGGCGTGCTCGCCCGCGGGCAGCTCGCTGCCCTCGTCGGAGACAACGTGGCCGGACACCTCCTGCGGCCACCCAGCTTCGAACGGCTGGCGCATGGCGTGTACGGCATCCGGGGCGGCGCCGTGCACCGGAACCGGGACGCGGTCGTCGCGGCCCTGCGTGCCGGGCCGGACGCCACCGTCACGGGCCCCTCCGCGCTCGCCGTCCTGGACCTCGAAGGGGTCGATCTCGGGACCGGGTTCGTCATCCTGGTCCCTGCGGGACGGCGGGTGAGCAACGTCGGCTTCGCCACGCGGCGCGACCACGATCCCGCTCGACCGTGCACGCGACTGGGAGCGGTGAGGGTGGCACCGCCCACCGACGCGCTCATCGACAGCCTCCTGGTCCAGCCGCCTCCGCGCCTCCGCGCGCTCCGCCTCGCGCACGACCGCCTGCGGTGGGAGGGTCACGTCCGGCCCAGTGAGCTGACCACGCGCGCCGCGGAACTCCGGCTCCCCCGATCCCTGCGGTCGCACGAACTCTTCAGCTTCGACCGCACCACGGCCACCGGCGATGGCGAGCGTGACCTGGGTCGCATCCTCGGGCGTTTCGACCCTCCTCCCGAGGCGCAGGTGTGGGTCACGCCGCACCGGTGCGTCGACTGGTACTTCCGGTCCCTGCAGTTGGCCGTCGAGTACCAAGGCGCCCCAGACCACGACAGTCGCTCCGGGCGCCGAGCCGATCGCGTCCGGGACGAGGAACTCGCGCTCGCGGGCATCGCCCTGCTCTACGTCACGGCAGCCGATCTGCGCTCCGAGCGCACGATCGCGGCGCGGGTCGCCACGGCCTTGACGTCGCGGGCCTACGAGCTCGGCGTCGGCGCGCCGCACCTACGTCCGGCCAGGTAAGGGCTCCGGGCGGGCGGCCGGGGGGCAACCAGCCCTGGGCAGCCCGCCGGGACAGCCGGCCGGGGGAAACCAGCCCTGGGC
>JBBDSW010000177.1:8309-18486 GCA_040904745.1 Nitriliruptoraceae bacterium | reverse complement strand
ACGCCCGGCGAGGTGATCGACCATAAGTCGAAGGTCCCGATCTGCAGGGCCGTTGTGCAGCCTGGGCGATGCGGTTTAGGCGCAGCGTGCGAGCACGGAGGGGCGGTCAGGACCTACGTGGCGTCTCCCGTCACCCGCGGGAGCCCTACAACTCGAGGTCACGGGCCAGCCGGCCGCATCCCGGCTCAGGTACCTCGCTCATCGTGGTCTTCGCCCCGACGGAGCTCGAGCACCAGACGGTCAGCGTCGTCCACGCCGCGCAGGGACCCCAGGAGGCCACGGGCGGCGCTCGCCACGATCGTCTGCGCGAAGCCACGCAACGGGACCTCACGACCGTCGGCGTACAGGGTCGCGTGGGCCGATCCAATCGCCGCGCGTCGTCCCTTGATGACATCGGTCACCGACCGGATCGCCGCGTCCGGGAACCGTTCGTCGCGGCTGCGGTCGAGATCGAACAGGACCGGCTCGGCGACGTCGCGAGGGGCGGCCCCGTCCACCGTGACACGCAGCTTCGGCCACGGCCCCGAGCTGAACCCCTCGAGCAGCACGACGTCACCTCTCAGTCCAGTGAGCAGCTGCGCGAGCAGTTCCTCCGAGGACCCGGTCACCTCGAGGAGTCCGTCCGGATCCATCACGACCACCGGATCGGCGCCGGCCTTCCTGACCCGCTCGGAGTCGGATCCGCTGCGGCCCGGCTCGAACCCGTGCACGGCGTGCTTGACGTAGGCCACGCGCAGGCCCTCGGCGTCCAGGGCCGCGACCAACTGTTCGGCCAACAACGTCTTGCCGCTGCCCGAGTTCCCGACGATCGCGATGATCGGCATCGATCGACCCTTCAGCGCTGTGTGCCCTCGTCCGTACCCCGGGAAGCACGTACCGGACCGGGCGGGTGACGTCTCAGACCTTCTCGAGCTGGACCCGGCTGTCGAGGAAGACCGTAGCGCCGCCCGCGTTGTCGACGAGCGGCATGTCGTCGAGGACATCGTCGTTGCGCCGCATCGCATCGTTGACGTTGAACCCGGCCGAGGCCCGGCGCTTGTCGGCCTTCACCGTGTCGCCGTCGACGTTCGACTCGGTCATGTCGTGCAGGATCGGGTGGAAGTCCCGTCCCCCAGCGACCGCGTCGATCGCTCCGCCGGTGATGGTCCACTCGCTGGTGCCCTGCTGGGTGTGCCCGAAGTGGTGGGTCCCGGCGATCACGCCCGGTCGTACCCGCTGGCTGATCTTGGCGATGCCCTCCGCAGAGCCGCTGCGGGAGGCGATGCGCACCCGGTCACCGGTGGCGATGCCGTACTCGGCCGCGTCCTGCGGGTTGATCTCGACGCGGTTCTCCGGCATCGTCTCGATCGCCCAGTAGTCGTACGCGGTCCGCGACTTGGTGCGCGTGGCGAGCCGGAAGGTCACCACGGTGAAGGGGTACTCGGGATCGAGCTCCGAGAGCTTGCGCCCGGCGCCGTCCTCGGGCTCCCGGTAGGTCGGCCCGCCCCAACGCATCCGGCCGGTCTGGGACTCACGCGTGGACCCGAGCACCTCGTGCCAGATCTGCAGCGGCGCGCGTTCGTCGAGGGACACGCCACCGGTGTGGCGCTCGTTCTCGTCCCAGGCGGCTTCGGGCGGGTCGAAGTACCCACCGCGGGCGATGACCGCGACAGCGCGTTCCCACTCCTCATCGGTCATGACGTCACGGTGCGCGGCGACAGGGAAGCTGGACACGTACTCGAGTTCCTTCGATGGGGCGGGGTCCACCCCGACGCTGTGCGCGAAGTTCGCGATCCCGCGGACCATGTAGTCCTCGTACTTGCGCAGCGGGAAGCGTTGGCCGGCGTGCGGGCCTTCCGGATCGCCGGGGATCGCGTCGTCACCGAACCCGGGGAGCCCCAGCCGGATCGCCGCGTCGATGAGGAAGTTCTCCATCAGCATCGGCCGGCCGTCATCGGTGCGACCGGTCAACGGCTCGACCACCGGTTGGCGGATCGCGGCGCCGTAGGCCGTGACCGCCCCGGTCTGCTGGCCCATGAAGCCGTACTGGCCGTCGAGCCACATCACATCGGGGACGATGTAGTCGGCGTAGATGCTGGTCTCGGAGATCGTGGTGTCCACCGAGATGAACAGCGGGATCTTGTCCGGGTCGGAGAAGGTGTCCTCGAACCGGATCCCGCCCGGCACCGAGTGCCGCTGGTTGATGTAGTAGTTGATCCAGATCTTGACCGGGTAGGGGTACTGCGAGTCCGCCGCACCGAGGGCCTCGGTGGTGACCCCGGCGTGGGTGAAGGGGTACCAGGGGCGCGTCGAGGGGTAACCGTCGCCGGTCTCCTCGAGCTTGCGCCGGAACTCGCTCGAGTCCTCGTAGGCGATGTCGCTGCGGGCGTCGATCCGAGCGACGTGCACGCCCTCCACGGTCGGCGCACCCTCGATCGTGCTCAGGTCGTACAACCCGGAGTTCCAGCTCGGACCGCTGGAGTTCTTGACCACTCCGCCCTTCCAGTTCATGTTGCCGATCAGGGTGTTGAGGCTGTTGATCGCGAGCCCGGCGTAGATGCCCTGGGAGTGCATCGTCGCCCCGCGGTAGCAGGACGCGGTGGCCTTGCGGCCGTGGCTGACGAACCGTTCCGCGAGCCGCTCGATATCCGCTGCGGGCACGGCGCAGATCTCGGACCACTCCTCGATCGAACGGGCGAACGCCTCGTCGCGCAGCAGCTGCAGGGAGGACTTGACCGCCACCTCGGTGCCGTCCTCGAAGGTGATGGTGTCATCGACGTAGAGCTCCCCTGCATCCGCCTCGAGGTGGGTGGCGAGCTGACCGCCGGCACGGACCACGAACTCGTCCCCACCGAGACCGACGTCGCCGGCGCGGACGAACCGGCCCTTGCGTTCGTGATCCTCCTCGACGATCACGAGGTAGGTCGAGTTGCTCCAGGTGGGATCGCCATCGGCGTCCGCAGCAGCCTTCGAGGTGTTCTCGAGGTAGGCCACGTCCTCGCGCCGGTTGTCCATGATCCACTGCATCATCGCGAGCACCATCGCTGCGTCCGTGGCCGGCTTGATGCCGACCCACTCGTCCGCGTAGTGGCGACCGTGGGGCACGTAAGGATCGACGAGGACCAGGTAGCCATCGCCGTCGGCATGCCGGTTGGCGAGGATGGGGGCGGAGGTGTTGACCCCCGGCTTCCAGCCGCCCCCGAGGTTCACGCCGAAGAACAGCATGAACTCGCTGTTGACGATGTCACCGAACAGCTGGTTGGTGACCGACACGTCCTCGTTGTAGCGGCCCGTGAACAGGTAGTTCGCGACGTACCAGTTCATCTGGCACAGGTCGGTGTGGGAGACGTAGTTCTTCGAGCCGAAGGCGTCGAGGAACCGCTGCACGAAGGTCGTCCTCGGGGTCTGTCCGCGACCGGTGTTCCAAACCAGGCCGTAGCTGCGTGGGCCCAGCTCCGGCGCGTCAAGATCGATCGGGGTCGAAGGGTCGTTGACCGCGCGCATCCCCTCGATCTCCCGGTTCTCACCGATGTCGGCGAACAGCTGGCCCCCTTCGACGACATCCTCCAGCAGTTCGTCCCAGGTGATGACCTTGAACTCACCCGATCCGCGCGGACCGGTGCGCTTGAGCGGGAGCCGGATCCGGTAGGGGTCGTAGAGGTACTGCATCCCGGACACGCCCTTCATGCACAGCGTGCCGTTGACCTCGAGCGAGTCGTCCAGGGAGGTCTCGAACGGGATCGGCTGGTTCATCGTCGACGCCGGGTGGAACGGGTTGCCGAAGACGTTGCGGACCCGACCCTCGCTGTTGATGACGGCGCGGGCGCCGCACCGCGCGTCGCAGGACAGACAGATGGAGTTGACGACCCGATCCGCCGTCGGTCCGGTGGGTCCGGGCTGGCGCGGGTTGAACTGCGGCATCAGCAGGTCACCGACGGTGGCGTACCCGCCGACGATGCCAACGGTGAGCCCCCCGGCCACCGTCAGGAGCCGGCGCCGGTCGGCCGACTTCGCGGCCGCAACGAGCTCCTCGGACTGGGTCTCGTCCACGCTGCTGGCGTGCAGTGCGGTCCGCCAAGGCAGGAACCACAACAACGCGCCGATGATCGTCGCGGTCAGCACGAGCAGCGCCGCCGTGGCGATCACGCCCTCGGCGCCCAGGAACTCGAGCTCGAACGGCACGAGCCCCGCGCGGGTCCGGGAGACCATCTGGCCACCGATCACGATGTGCCAGCGGATCACCATCAGCACGAGCAACGAGACCGCGCCACCGATCCACGCTGCCCGGCCGTCGTTACGCCAGGAGGCGTAGGCCAGCAGGCCGATCGCCACGAGCCCGCCGAGAGCCTCGGCCCCGAAGAACGAGAGCGCGAAGTAGGAGAACTGCATCTCGGCGAAGGCGGCCCACGAGCTCTGGGAGAGGTACGCGCCCCAGACCATCTCCCAGACCCTGAGCGCCATCACCCCCGCCAGGAAGACGGCACCGGAGCCGGCCAGCAACTGCAGCATCCGTGCCTCGCTGCGGAGGAAGCCGGTGAGCCAGCCGATCATGGCGAGCCAGGCGTAGCCGGTCGCCATCGCGAGGAGGAAGAACATCACGCCCAGCGTCGGGGTCGCCCAGACCGTGTGCGAGATCATCGACGACAGCAGGAACCCGGTGTAGGCGATCAAGGCGAGCTCGAAGACGATCCGGACGTAGTGGATCACCTCCATCGTGCGGCTGGGGGCCTTGGTCGCCGGGGCCTCAGGGTCGTAGCCCGCGGCGGCGAAGCCGTACAGCTTGCCCAGCAGGTCGCTGCGGCGTTCCGCCGCGTACGCGAACTCGGGGCGGTGCATGTGCCACAGGTGGAAGGTCGTGAGCGCGATCAGGATCACCAGCACCCAGGAGCCGTAGGACATCGGGGAGACCGCGGTCGGGGCGAGGACGACCCGCCACATGCGGAGGGGCTGATGCAACGACGCGAGCACCGCGATCGGGATCGCCAGGAAGCTCGCGAGCGCCGTGATGATCGCGATCCGACGCAGGCGCATCAGGGAGTCGCTGTCCATCGCCCAGGGAAGCCGCGGCAGGAGCGCGACGATCAGGTTCCCGGAGCCGAGGCCGGCGAGGTAGAGGTAGGCCCAGACGATCGGGCCCCAGTGCACGTGCTCGTTCGGGAGCACGTACGGGCCGTCACCGGTGAACGGCGTCGCCGCAGCGAGCAGGGGGAGGAGGTCGGTCACGATCTCTGCTCCTATCGGTTGAGCTCGCCGGGCAACCCGACGTACTGGATGTTGGGCCCGAGTCCGTAGTCCTCCCGAAGCCCCGTCGCGCTACGGTCCCTGAGGTAGCGCGAGACGGGGCTCTCGGGGTCGTCGTAGTCGCCGACGATCCGGCATTGGGAGGGACAGACGTCCACGCAGGCGGGGTTGAGGCCCTCATCGATGCGGTGGGCGCAGAGGTTGCACTTGTCCGCGGTGTGACGCTGGTGGTTGTAGAAGGTCATGCCGTAGGGGCAGCCCTGCATGCAGGCCTGGCAGGCGATGCAGATGTCCGGGTCGAGGTCGACGATGCCGTCCTCACGCTTGAAGATCGCGCCCGTCGGGCAGGATCTCAGGCATCCGGGATCGTCGCAGTGGTTGCACAGCTTCGGGAGGAACACCGGCTGGGCGTGCGGGTACTCGCCGAGGACGTGCTCCTCGACCCAGTCCCGGTACTTGCCGAGCGGGACGTTGTTCTCCGCCTTGCAGACGTTGGTGCAGGCGTGGCAGCCGATGCAGCGCTCCAGGTCGATGACCATGCCCATGCGGCCAGGTGTGATCACCGCTGGTTCGCCGGCTGCCAGATCCGCCGCGGCAGCGGGACGGTTTCCCAGCAGCGGCAACGCGACGCCGATGGCAGCAGCCGAGACCGCACCCTTCAGGAAGGAGCGGCGACCGACCCCCCCGGCGAGCACCGGCTCCTCGCCGTCACACGATCCACCGTCGCCGCACGCGCAGCCACCGGGATCGGAGCGGACGGCGTCTGCGGGCTCGGTACGCGCGTCGGCTGCCCGGCAGGTCGGGCAGATGCCCAACTGGAACCGCGCATCGTCAGGGTCGAGCTCGGCGGAGCGCAGGGTCGCCCGGGCGTGATCGAGCAGCCGCTGGGGGGCGTAGCGATCCCCACAGACCAGGCAGGCGACGCTGTCGTCCTCCAACAGGATCCGACGGGTGTCGGCCCCGCCCCCGATCGGGATCGCTGGCTCCAGCGTCAACGCATCGTCGGGGCAGGCTGCCACGCACGAACCACATCCCACGCAATCCAGATCGTTCACGCTCAGGCTGGCGACGCTCGGATCCAACTGCAAGGTGTCGGTCGGACAGGCGATCGCGCAGGCACCACAGGCGACGCACGCGTCCTGGTCCAGGGTGATGTGGCCGAAACCCGTGGCCGCCACGGGTGCGATCGCTCCCTCGCCGAACCTGGGGAGCAGGATGCGCAGGCGCTCCCGGCGGTCGTGGGCCGTGGCCAGCCGCAGGCGGTCGTCCGTGGACACCCGGATCGGAGCCGGCGCCAGTGCACCCATGCGCTCCAGGGCCTGCCGTAGCGGCACGGTGGATCCGTCGTCCTCCACGAAGGCGACCCTGCGCGGATCGTCCATCACGGTCCGGGTCACGGTCAGCGGGTCCAGCAGCGTGCGGGGCCGGTCGTGCGTACACGCCAGGCAACCCACCAGTACGACACCACGCGCGCCCGCACCCAGGGCCGCGAGCAGGATCGTCTCGTCCACGATCAGCAGCGATGGCAGCACCACGACGGCATCGCCGCCGAGCTCCCGGGCCACCCGGGCCTCGGACGACCCACAGGTGATGGCCAGGATGCCACCTCGGACACCCGCAGCAGCGTCCGCTACCACGGTGACGAGCTCCTCGGCCGGCAGGAACGGCCGCTCGATCGAGGAGGTGGGACAGACCCCGCTGCACGCGCCGCAGCGCTGACAGGCGTTCGCGTCGATCACCATCTCCGCACCGTCGGGGCGGTTGCGGAGCTCGATCGCGCCGTACGGGCACGCCTCGAGACAGGCGCGGCAGCCGTCGCTGCCGACCGGTCCGACCGCGCACGTGGCGCCGGTGATGGTGGGGGCAGGCAGCGTGATCGTCGACAAAGCGGCTCCGGGTGCGCGGGGACCTAGCGGACCGCATGCTCCTCACCAGGCGCGGAGCGATGCAGGGCCGGAAGACCACACTCCGAGGGCCTTGGGCTAGGGAAGGGGCCCATCGATCCGGGGCCCGCGGGAGACGCACCCCGCCTACGGTGGCGCTCCCATCAGCGGGAGGAGTACAGCCATGACCGAGCACGTCCCGGAGATCTACAGCGACTACCGCGAGCGTTTCCCAGAGGTGGCGCTGGCCATGGATGGCCTCGGTGCCGCCACGGGCGCCGCGGGCCCCATCGACGAACGCACCCAGCGACTGATCAAGCTCGGCCTGGCGATCGGTGCGGTGGCCGAGGGGGCCGTGCGCTCCAACGCCCGCAAGGCGCTCGACCTCGGCGTCTCCCCCGCGGAGCTCCACCACGTCGCGATGCTGGCGATCGCGACCTGCGGGCTGCCGACCGCCATCGCCGGACTGCAGTGGATCGACGAGGTCCTCGCCGCCCGCGATTCGGACCAGGGCTGAGTCGCTCGACCCGGAACCCTCCGCGGGCGTCCAGCTGACCCACGGCTCGCCCGGCTGGTCGTCATGGAGCGATCGGAGCCGGCCGTTCCATGACGACTAGGCTGCCGCCTCCCGATCGCCTCCCCGGCCACCGACGACGGGACCGTCCACCATGACCTCACTCGCCGCCCTCGGAGTCGGCCTGGCGACCCGCTCGCCCGAGACCGGACGGACGCTCGATACCTGGTATCCGCTCGTCCTGAGCGGAGGCGAGGTCGGTGAGGCCGTCGAGCTGGCCACCCTGCTGGACCATCCCGCGGACACGCCGACACATCGGCTCGATCGCAGCATCCTCGACCGCCTGGAGCTCGCCGCTGACCACCCGGTCACCCGGGCCATCGCGGCCGTGACCGCCGATCCGGCCCGCACCGCCCCGACCACCCGGACCGAACGCGTCCCCGTCGCCACGTTGATCGCGGATCTCGACCAGGCACCGGTCGACGCCGCGGACGTCTACCTCCGGCTGCACCTGCTCTCGACCCGCCGGGTCCGCCCGCATGGCGTGAACCTCGACGGAGCGTTCGGGCTGCTGTCCAACGTGGTCTGGACCGATGCGGGTCCGTGCGATGTGGACACGTTCCCTGCGGTGCAGCTCGAGCATGCGCAGAGCGGCCGCCGGTTGCGCGTGACCTCGGTGGACAAGTTCCCGCGGATGACCGATTACGTGGTCCCGTCCGGCGTGCGGATCGCCGACGCCGACCGCGTCCGGCTCGGCGCACATCTCTCCCCCGGTACCACCGTGATGCACGAGGGGTTCGTGAACTTCAACGCAGGCACCCTGGGTGCCTCGATGGTGGAAGGGCGGATCTCGGCCGGCGTGGTGGTCGGTGACGGTTCCGACATCGGTGGTGGCGCCTCGATCATGGGCACACTGTCCGGGGGCGGCACCGAGCGGATCTCCGTCGGCGAGGGGTGCCTCATCGGCGCGAACGCCGGGATCGGGATCTCGCTCGGAGACGACTGCGTCGTCGAAGCCGGTCTCTACGTGACGGCCGGCACCAAGGTCACCCTGCCGGATGGAGACATCGTCAAGGCGGGCACGCTGTCGGGGCGGGACGGGATCCTGTACCGACGGGACTCGGTGACCGGGACCGTCGTCGCCGTGCCGCGCGACGGGGATCGCGGTGACTGGGGTGGGCTCAACGCCGAGCTGCATGCCAACTGACCGCCGACCGTCCGGTCTGCAGCCGACAAGGAGTCCCGGTGACCGATGACACGGCGGAGCGCCGCACCGACCTGATCAGGCGCCTCCTCGACCATCTCTTCCACGTCTGCGTGACCGGCGACGAGGGGCCCATCGCCGACGCGGTCGTCGCGCGCTACCTCGACCTCGGCGAGGAGGTCCACCGGGTCCGCAACAGCGTGGTCATCGGCGGCCCGGGGACCGGTCGTGAGCTGACGCCCGACCGGCCCGAGCGGCCACTGGTGCTCCTCGTCGGCCACCTCGACGTGGTCCCGCCGACGCCGGAGGATCTCGAGCCACGTCTGGGGCAGCGCGATGACGTCGAGGTGGTCGTCGGCCGCGGGGCCTCGGACATGAAGGGCGGCAACGTCGTCGCGATGCGAGCCTTCGAGGACCCGCAGCTCCGCGCGGACAGCCCCTACGACCTCGCTCTCGTGTTGTACGCGGGCGAGGAGGGGCCGGCCGAGGGCGATGAACTGGGGGACGTCCTGGCTGAGGTGTCCTGGATGCGCGAGGCGGCGCTCGCGGTCGTCCTGGAGCCGACCGACGGGGAGGTACAACTCGGCTGCCTCGGTGGACTGCATGCGCTGGTCACCTTCCGTGGGCATCCGGCCCACTCGGCCCGGCCGTGGCACGGCCGCAACGCGCTCACGATGGCAGGGAGCCTGCTGGAGGAACTCGAGCACGATCACCTCCGTGATGTCGAGGTCGAAGGGGTGGCCTACCGGGACGTGTGGTCGGCCACGCAGGCGTGGACGGCGGGTCTCGGGCCCGGCCCTCGCGCCACGACCCCGCCGTTCCGCAACATCATCCCGGGCTCCTTCACCATCAACCTCAACCTGAGATTCGCCCCGTCACGAGACCTCGCCGAGGCGGAGCAGGAACTCCGGGAGCGCATCGGGGCTCGAGCCGAGGTCGAGGTCATCGATCGCTCTCCACCCGCGCCGCCACACCTGGAGGAGGACGTCGTGCGCGCGTTCGTCGACGCCGTGGACGCCCCGGTCGCCGGGAAACAGGCCTGGACCGACGTCGCCCGGTTCACCGAGGTCGGCGTGCCGGCGCTGAACTACGGGCCGGGGCTGACGGCCCAGGCACACCAGCCCGGCGAGTACGTCCCCGTCGATGCGCTGGTCGATGCCGACCGGCAGTTGCGACGGTTCCTCCTGCCGGAGACGACGTGATCGACGTCCGCTTCGTCGACCTGGCGGACGCCGAACCCGACGAGGCCGTCGTCGTGATCGACGTCCTGCGCGCCTTCACCGTGCAGCCATGGCTCTTCCACCGGGGGATCCGACGCCTCGTGACCGTCGCCGACACGCAGCAGGCGCTCTCGCT
>JBBDSW010000177.1:0-8209 GCA_040904745.1 Nitriliruptoraceae bacterium | reverse complement strand
GATCGAGTCCCGCGAACAGGTCGTGCTCGGGGAGGTCGACCGGGGTGTTGGCGCGAGCCAGCGTGAAGGCCTCGTACGGGTAGACCTCGACCAGCAGCTCGGTCGACACGGACAGCCAGGGACCATCCGGATCGATCTGGCTGACGTGCGCACGCAACGCCTGCTCGCGGGCTTGGAGGGTGCTCGCGACCTCGATGTAGGTGGTGGACGGATCGTCACGGTCATCGTCGGCGCACCCGGTGAACGGGGAGTCCAGGCCCCGTACCCGGCAGGCACGGTCGATGGCTGCGCTGCGTGCCGGGTTGGAGACCTGCGTGTAGTACAGCTTGGCCACCTGCCACGGCGCGCCCGCCGCCGGGAACCGGGAAGCGTCGGCAGCAACGTCGTATGCGGCCACGGTGAGCCCGTGGGCGCGGGTGTGGTCGGGATGCGGGCAGTCGCCATCAGGAGGGTAGGTCACCAACACATCCGGTCGGGTCTCGCGGATCACGGCGACGAGCCGTTCGAGCGGTTCGTCGAACGGCAACCGGTAGAGACACCCCGGGGCCAAGCCGTGCTGGTCGGCGTCGAGATCCGAGGTCCCGTCGAACCCGGGAACATGTCCAGAGTCGGGGTAGCCGAACCGCACGCTGTCGGTCACGCCCAGCGCAGCCAGGGAGGCGTCCAGCTCCGACGCCCGCACCGCCGTGATATCGGCAGGAGCTGCGGGGAGACGCACCGCGGGGTTCTGCACCCCACCGGAGCGGCCGTCGGTGAGCGTCACGATCGTGACCCCGTGTCCGGCAGCCGCGTAGCGGGCGGCGGTCGCCGCACCCTTGGAGGCCTCGTCATCCGGGTGGGCATGCACGAACAGCACATGACGTCCGACACGAGGACGCTGGACGCGGGTCATGCGACGAACTCACGGAGCCGTGCCGCTCCTTCCGGGGCTTCGGCACGCCACGAGGAGACGTACGAACGCTGGGCCGCTGCGGCGACCTCGCCGATCCGGTGGGCTTCCTGACGAGCGCGGTCAGCGAGCAGGGGATGCCGGGTACCGGTCGCCCCCAGGCTCGCGTTCACGATCCACCCGTACGGGGTGATGCCGGCCCGGACCAGGTCATCGGCCAGCCGTGAGGCCTCGAGGATCGGGGTGGACTCCGGCAGGGTCACGATCGCGATCCGGACCTGCTCGGGGTCGCGCAGCCGCGGGAGCAGCATGCGGACCTCGTCAGCGACCTCACCGCCGGTGGACGCCAGCTGCTGGTGGTACGCCGACGACGCGTCCAGCAGGAGCAGGGTGTGTCCGGTCGGTGCGGTGTCGAGCACCACGAAGGCGTCGTCGGCCTGCGCCATGGTCCGAGCGAAGGCCCGGAACACGGCGATCTCCTCGGTGCACGGGCTGCGCAGGTCCTCCTCCAGCAGGGCTCGACCGTCCTCATCGAGCTCCCCCGCAGCAGCCATGACCTCGGCGGAGTAGCGGGCGGTCTCGGCGACCGGGTCGATGCGCTGCAGCTCGAGACCATCGGGAGCCTCGCCGACGGTCCGGGAGACGTGGGCAGCCGGGTCGGTGGTGGACAGGATGACCCGGTGTCCGCGATCGGCGAGGGCGACCGCGACCGCCGAGGCGACCGTGGTCTTCCCCACCCCACCCTTGCCCATGGTCATCAGCACCCCGTGCCCGCCGGCCTCGACATCGTCGACCAGCGCCCGCAGCGTGTCGGTCACGCCCAGGATCGATGCGGCCGATGAGGGCTGTGGCACGGCATCCACCGGCTGCGGGGTGACCAACGCACGCAGGGCGTCGACCCCGGTCAACGTGGAGGGCACCAACGGCACCTCGGTCACGGGAAGGGGGGCCAGCGCGTCTGGCCGACCCGCCCAGGCGTCCTGCTGCCGGGTCCGGATCGCGATCGCCGTGGCGTCCCCGCCCGGGTCCTCGAGCAGGACCCCGTTGAGGAGCAGCTGTTGATTGGCGATCCCGATGTCGTTGAGCTCCGCGCCCGCACGCGCGGCCTCGGCCAGGGCGGAGGCTTCCGGGCGCGACACCAACGCGACCGTGGTCAACTCCGCGTCCGCCAACGCGTCCAACGCGGCCTGATAGCGCGACTGCTGGGCTTCGAGCCCGGCGAGCGGCCCGAGGCAGCTCGCCCCCTGCGGGCTCTCTTCGATGTAGCCGGACCAGGCGGCCGGCAGGCTCAACAGCCGCAAGGTGTGCCCGGTCGGTGCGGTGTCGAAGATCACGTGATCGTAGCGCTCACGGATCTCCGGATCCGAGAGCAGCGCGGTGAACTCATCGAACGCCGCGATCTCCACCGTGCACACGCCCGCGAGCTGCTCCTCCATCGTGGCGATCGCGGTCGCCGGCAGCATCCCCCGGTAGGGACCGATCACCCGCTCCCGGAAAGCGAGCGCCGCCGCCTCCGGGTCGATGTCCATCACCTCGAGCCGATCGACCCCGGGGACCGGCGTGGGTTCGGCGCCGACCTCCAGTCCGAACACATCCCCGAGGTTGGACGCCGGGTCGGTGGAGACGATCAGTACCCGCCCGCCACGATCAGCCAGGGCGATCGCCGAGGCGGCCGCGATCGTGGTCTTGCCGACTCCTCCCTTCCCGGTGAAGAACACGAACGGCGTCGTCCAGCGGCTCCACTCGGCAGCCACGGTCGGAGCGGGAGCGGTCATGGTCATGCGGGAACTCCTTGCGACACCACCGGGGCGTCGATGTACGACGGGGGAAGGGGCTACAGGGCCAGGCCGAGGGCCTCGGCGAACTCCTTGCGGTTCGGATAGCGACCGGCCGCGAACATCTCACCGCGGAGGAAGACGACGGGCAGGGCGTCCTCGCCATCCCGATCGAGCAGTTCGCGTACCTCCGGGCTCTCCACGAACCGCAACGGCTCCTGGCCGAGGTTGACGCGCTCCACCTGCAAGCCCTGCTTCCCAAGCCAGCCGAGGTCCGCGGACACCCGCAGCAGCATCGGGTCGATACCGGGGCCGCACACGCCGCTCGAACAGCACATCGCGGGATCGAACACGGTCACGTCGACGGGCCCGGTCGGGTCTTCGGCATGCAAGGCGGGATCGGTACCGGCAGCCAACGGCAGGTCCAAGGCGGGCAGGTGATCTGACACGGGGCGCATCCTCTCGTGCGGTGGTAGGTGCGACGGGTCGGTGGGGCGCAGCCCCCCAACCGATACGCTGCTTGCGCATCGATGCAAGTAAAACTATCGTCGCCTGCATCAGAGTGCAAGCAACGGTCCGACGCCGACCGGACCCGAGGTGGAGCCCATCCATGGCCAGTAGCAGCGCCGGGGAGGATCCTGCCACTGCCGCTGGCCGGAAGCCCGATCTGGACGCCGCAGCGGCGATGTTCCGCACCCTCGGCATGACCCGACGGCTGCAGGTGATGCAGCTCTTCGTCCACGTCTCCGGGACGCTGTGCGGCTGTGAGATCGCGGACATCCTCGAACTCGAGGACTACCAGGTCTCCCGCGACCTCGCGGCGCTGAGGAAGGCCGGGCTCGTGGAGTCCCGAGAGCGCACGGGGACCTGGATCCACCACCAGGCGGCCAGCGATCCCGATCCGATCGTCACACGGGTGCTCGAGGTCCTCCGAGCGCTGCCCCTGGAACGAGATGTGGACAGCCGACTCAGCATGCGTCTCGCCTTCCGCGAACGCGCCGGCTGTGTCCTCGGGGTAGGCGACCCGGACGTGCTCGCCGCCCTCGACCGCGCCACCGAGAGCTCGGTACTCAGCGTCCTGGACTGACCCCGACCTTCCTTCCCGAGACGAGGAACCAACGTGCAGACCACGCAGCAGACCGGACCGACCACGGTGACCCTCGAGGCCGCCCGGCGGTTCGCGGCAGACCTCAAGCACAGCGACCCCGTAGCCACGTTCACCACCGCGCAGCAAGCACTCGCGTCGTCCGAGCGGACCCAAGCGCTCCTGAAGGAGTACCGCGAAGCCCACCAGTCCCTCGGCTGGCGCGCGCGCACCGGCGCACTGGAGCCAGCCGAGGCCGAGCGCCTGAACAGCCTCCAACAGCGCATCCAGAGCGATCCCCACGTCGCCGCCCTGCAACGGGCACAGGACGAGTTGCGCGAGGCCTGCCAACGGGCCGCCGACATCCTGTCCGAGACCGTCGGCATCGACCTGGCCTCGAGCTGTGGGCCCGGCGGCTGCGGCTGAGCCCCGACCCGATCGCCACCCGGACACCGCGCGAGCGCACCGACACAACCACCTCGGAGACACCATGCCAGCCACGCTCGAGACCAGCGCCGACCACCTCGCCACCCAGCTCGCCCACGAACCGGCCGTCGGCGAGCTCCGCGACGCCCGAGCCACCCTCGAGGGGGACGTCGAGGCCAGGTCCCTGGTCGAGCGCTACCAGCGGACCCACCGCGAACTCGCCACACGGCAGAGCACCGGTGACATGCTCACCGATGAGCAGATCACCGCCTTCCAGGACCTCCAGGCGACCGTCCAGCGGCACCCCACGATCCGCCGGGTCGTCGATGCCGAGCAGGAAGCTACGGCCATGCTCACCGCCGTCGCGAGCGTGATCGACGAGCACTCGGGCATCAACTTCGCCCGGCTCGCCGCACGCGGCGGTTGCTGACCTCCCGCCGGCTTGAGGCTGGATCAACCGAACCGGCCGGTGATGTACCCCTCCGTCCGTGGATCCGTCGCGGCCGTGAAGATCTGCGCGGTCTCCCCGTACTCCACCAACACCCCGGACGGCTCCTCCTGGTCCGGGTCGGTGTCGACGGTCAGGAACGCCGTCATGTCGGACACCCGCGCGGCCTGTTGCATGTTGTGGGTGACGATGACGATCGCGTACTCCTCACGCAGATCGCGCATCAGGTCCTCGATGGCCAGCGTTGCGATCGGATCCAGCGCGGAGCACGGCTCGTCCATCAGCAGGACCTCGGGCTCGGTCGCGATGGCCCGGGCGATGCACAGCCGCTGCTGTTGACCGCCTGACAAGCTCAGCGCCGAAGCGTCGAGTCGCCCCTTGACCTCGTCCCACAGTGCCGCGCGCCGCAACGCCTGCTCGACGATGTCATCCATGTGGCCCGTCATCGCGTTGACCCGGGGGCCGTAAGCGACGTTGTCGTAGATCGACTTCGGGAACGGGTTCGGCTTCTGGAAGACCATCCCGATGCGTCGACGGACCTCGACGGGCGAGACCCGCCGGTCGAACAGGTCCTCGCCGTGGTACTCGAGCTTGCCCTCGACACGGGCGCTCGGGATGAGATCGTTCATCCGGTTGAACGAACGCAGCAGCGTGGACTTGCCGCAGCCCGAGGGCCCGATGAAAGCGGTGATGTCCCTCGCCCTGATCTGCATCGTGATGTCACGTACGGCCCGGAACCGGCCGTAGTAGGCGCTCAAACCCTGGACATCGAACACGACCTCACCCTGGGGACGATCGCGGTCGCGGTCGTCGACCTGGGTACGGATCGTGGCGTCATAGGACGACGACGTCGCATGGTCTGGTTCCACGGATACCTCGGCGGAGGATCGGACGGTATCGGTTGCCATCGAAGACAGGTCTCCTGCGTATCGGCTGGTCATGATGAGAGCTGCTGCTCGTAACGGTTTCGGAGCCAGACGGCGAAGGAGTTCATGACCAGCACCAACCCGAGCATCACGATAACGCCCGCGGCAGCGAGGAGGCGGAACTCCTCCTGCGGGCGGCTCGCGTAGTTGAAGATCATCACCGGCAGCGTCGAGTAGCCATCACTGAAGAACCGCGGATCGAAGGTCACGAACACCGTGGCACCGACGAGGAGCAGGGGCGCCGCCTCGCCGATGGCGCGTGCAACGGAGAGGATGAGGCCCGTCAGGATCCCCGGGCGGGCAGCCGGGAGCACCTGACGCCGGATCGTCTGCCACTGCGTGGCGCCGAGCGCCAGGGACCCGTCACGGATCGAGGGTGGGACCGCTCGGATCGCCTCGCGGGAGGACAGGATGATGGTCGGCAGCACCAGCAGCGCGAGCGTCAGTGAACCGGCCGCAGCGACGAACCCGAGGCTCAACGGGCCACGGACGATGAAGGCCAACCCGAGGATGCCGAAGACGATCGAGGGCACGCCGGCGAGGTTCTGGATGTTGACGTCGATGACCCGGTTCCACCACTTGCTTCGATCGGCGTACTCCTCCATGTAGATCGCCGACCCGACACCGAGCGGGAGGATCAACACGACCACCCCGCCGATGACGTAGATCGTCCCGAGGATCGCCGTTCGATAGCCGGCCGAGCCGGGATCGATCGTCGACGGTCCGGCCGTGAGCAGCGCCAGGTTCACGCGGGGGCCGCCGACGACGAGCGCCCAGATGATGATCGAGGCCAAACCGGTCAACGCGACGGTCAATCCGAGGTAGAGGAGCGCACGGAACACCGCATCCGCCCGACGATCGTCGTGAGGTGGCGGGGTGAAGATGCTGCTCGTCGCATCGCGGGCCCCGGCGGTGGCGAGCTGCGCGCCTCGACCGCGGGGAGTGACGGAGGTGGGCTGGGACATCTAGTCGTAGACCTCCCGGTAACGGCGCACGAACCGCACCGCGATCATGTTGAGGACGAAGGTGGCCGCGAAGAGCAACGCACCCACAGCGAAGATCGTGTCGTACGTGAGGGTGCCAGTGGGGATATCACCCGTTGCCGTACCGGCGATGTAGGCCGTGATGGTCTGCACTCCCTTGGTCGGGTCGAACGACAGTTGGGGTCGGCCTGCACCCGCGGCCAAGAGCACGACCATGGTCTCACCCACACCTCGCGACGCTGCCAGCACGATCGCCGCGACTATCCCTGAGATCGCAGCGGGCAGGACCACACGAACCGTCACGTTGAACTTGCTGGCGCCGAGCGCGTAGGCCCCTTCGCGAAGCGAGCGCGGAACCCCCCGCATCGCGTCATCGCTGACGGAGGCGACGAGGGGGATGATGAGCAGGCCGACCGCGACCGCCGCCACCCCGATGGAGAACGGCCCCTGCCAGGGAAGGAAGGGCAGGACGGTCTCCGCCAGGGGACGCAGGAACAGGAAGGCGAACAGCCCGATGGCCACGGTCGGGATCCCCTCGAGCACCTCGAGCAGGGGCTTGATCACCTGGCGAACCCGCGGGGGGGCGTACTCCGACAGGTACACCGCGGAGGCGAGACCGACCGGGATCGCCACGCTGAGCGAGATGACGACCACCATCCCCGAGCCGACCACGATCGGCCAGACGCCGAAGCTGGCGTTGGCGAAGCCCGGGGCCCACAGGGTGCCCGTGAAGAACTCACGGATGGGGATCTGCCGGAAGAAGCTGACCGTGGGTGGGAGCAGCGAAGCGACGATGGCCAGCGTGGCGGCCACCGATACGGCTGCACAGGCGAACAGCACGCCCTTCACCGCCGTGCCGAGGTAGTCAGGCCGAGCCGCACCCAGCGGCTGGCGCGCGGTCGCGCCAACGCTGGGTGCGGCGGGGTCGAGCGTCGAACTCATCAACCGGCCAGGGTGGCGATCTTGTCCTGCGCCACGGCCACCTGCTCGTCGGTCAGCGGCACGAACTCGGCGAGCTCGGCCAGCTCCGGTGCGTTGTTGACGTAGAACTCGGCGAAGTCGAGCACCTCCGGGCGGGCGAGCGCGGTGTCACTGAAGTAGACGAACAAACCCCGGCCCAGCGGTGTGTAGGTGCCATTCGAGACGTTCTCGGGGGTGGACTCCACGCAGCCGTTCCCGTCGTCGATCGCCAGGGCCTTGACGGAATCACCCGCTTCCTGGAAGTAGGAGAAGGGTACATAACCCATCGCTGTGGGGTCACCCGTGACCGCCGTGACCGCCGCGTTGTCGTCCTCACCGATGTCGATGTAGTCGTTGCGGATCACGCCCGACTCACCGTTGATCGCCTCCGTGAAGTAATCGAAGGTGCCGGATGCAGTCCCGGGGCCGTAGAGCTGGACCGGCTCATCCGCGATGTCGCCCATGTCCAGTCCCTCGACGTCGCCCCAGACGGAAACCTCGGAGTCCGCGGTCCAGATCGCGCTGACCTGTTCGGTCGTCATGCAGGCGACCGGGAAGTCGTTGTTGACCAGGATGGACAACGCATCGTTGGCGACCGTGACGAAGTCGTAGGCGATCCCGTTCTCCTCACAGATCGCGATCTCGTCCTCCTTGATCGGACGCGAGGAGTTGTTGGCGTCGGTCTCGCCGATGCAGAACTTCTCGAACCCACCGCCGG
>JBBDSW010000176.1:14015-18940 GCA_040904745.1 Nitriliruptoraceae bacterium | reverse complement strand
CCAGAGCGTCGACCTCGCGTCGGACCTCGACGACCGCGGATGGCCACAGGTGCCCGTAGACCTTCGAGACCATGTCGAGACTGGCTCACCCGCAGGACCACCACCGACTGGATCGCAACGAAGGACCGGGCGCCGCAGGAGCAACGCCCGGTCGGGTGATACGGGGCGGACCAGCGGTCACCGCACGCGGCCGAACCCGACGACCCCGCTGCGGGTGATGCCGTCGTTGCGGATCCGCACGTTGTTGCCGCTGTTCGGAGCCTCGACGACCTTGCCGTCACCGATGTAGATCGCCACGTGGCTGATAGGCGAGTGGTAGAAGACCAGGTCCCCGGGCCGGAGCTCGGAGCGGGAGATGCGCGTCGTCGCGCCGTACTGCGCGGAGGAGGAGCGAGGGAGGCTCGTGATGCCGGCGGCGCGGAAGGAGTAGATGACCAGCCCGGAGCAGTCGAAGGATCCGGGGCCGTTCCCGCCCCACTGGTAGGGCTTGCCGAGCTGGGCCACGGCGACATCGACCGCCACCTGACCGGGGGCCTCGAGACGCTCGCGCTCCTCACGCTCACGACGCCGCTCCGCCTCGATGCGCTCCTGCTCGAGACGCTGCCGCTCGGCCTCCTCGTGCTCGGCGAGGCGCTCCTCGAAGGGCGCGAAGGTCACCGGCTCGGTCAGACCGAGCGTGCGTGTCAGGAACAAGGCGGCGTGGGAGCGCTGCACGGTGTCGTGGCTACAGAAGGTGACCGGCCCGCAGCCGTTGCTGATCCCGTTGGCGCCGAGCGTCTCGATGTTGGCGGCGTGCACCCCGGCACCGTCGATGAAGAAGGTCTCCTCGCCGGAGGCGGGCTCGAGGTCGAAGGCGGCGCCCAGCAGGGTCGCGAGCTGGCCGCGGGTAAGGCTGTCGTTGGGGCAGAAGCGTCCCTCCTCGCAGCCCTTGACGAGACCTTCGGTTGCCAGCAGTTCGACCGCTTCGGCGTGGACCGAGTCCTCGATGTCGACGAAGGAGGCACCCACCGCATCGTCCGCTGCGGCGATGGTGACGTCGTCGTCCTCGACCGCATCCGCCTCACGGAGACCGAGGGCGCGTGAGAGGATCGATGCCATCTGTCCGCGGGTGAGGTCATCGGTGGAGCAGAAGCGGTCCTCGCTACAGCCCTGGATCAGGCCTTCGGCGACCAGTCGCTCGACGGCGACCTCATGGGAGGTGCCGACGGTGTCGACGAAGGTCGGATCTTCCTGCGCGCTCGCGGGCCCGGCGATGATGAGGGCGAGAAGTGTGGCGGGGAGACAGAGCAGGAAACGGTGGACGGGCACGGGCGCTCCGGAACGTGAGGGGACGGGTGCGTTGCCGACGGCCCTGACCCTCGGACCGGTCACTGGAGCGATCCCCCAGATCGCGAAACCGGACCTCGGCAACGCGGAAGGGTGACCGCTCCTCCGACCCCGGAGACCAGTTCACCACCCTTTCGGACACTGTCCGTAGTGGTTCAACAGCGCTCTGCGATACCGGCGTCGACTGCGGGCACCGAACGTCAGCGTCACCGCCCGCCGTCCGCCAGCGTGTCGTCGCCCGGTTCCCCAGTAGGGCTCAGCTCTACGAACCGCCCTTCAGAGCCTGTTGGGAGACGTCCAGCAGGACGAGGCGGTCGGCACCACGCCGGCCGCGATCCTCGACGTTCACCAGCACGAAGCCAGTCATCGAGAGCGATCCCTCGAGCAGCGCGTCGGGTGCGCCGTCCTGCTCCACGATGATCTTGGCTTGCATCGCGACGGGCAAGTTGTCGCGCTGAGCGCCCGCCCAGGCCCTGGGCACCCGCAGCCCCGTGCGGTCCGGGTCCGAGCTCACCGTACGGCTCAGTCCGGGAGACCGACGAAGATCGGCAGTAGCCGGTCGGCGCCCTCTCGGACGAGGACGGGGATCCGATCCAGTGGCGCGTCCACCTCGATCAGCGCCGGTCCGGTGAAGGAGTCTCCGGTCCACGGATCGATCCAGGTGTCCCCTGGGACGTAGATGGACCAGGTGTCCGCGTCCGGCTCGGTGACGGGTGCGACCAGGAGGTCGTCGCCGAGGAGGTATTGATGGGTGTGCTGCCAGATCACAGGGTCATCGGGCCACTCGAAGAAGAGGGCACGCATCAACGGGGTCGCCGACGCTGCG
Source organism: Nitriliruptoraceae bacterium (assembly GCA_040904745.1). GTDB lineage: Bacteria > Actinomycetota > Nitriliruptoria > Nitriliruptorales > Nitriliruptoraceae > T1Sed10-7. The sequence continues at coordinate 16,788 of JBBDSW010000176.1, read as the reverse complement.
GATCCTGCAGCCTGCGTGCGCAGCTCATCGACGAGCCGATCTCGCAGCACGGCGAAGCGCCGGTAGATGTCGAGAACGTCCGGACGGTCGTGCCGCTCCGCGATGTTCCACGGGGTCCGATCGCGGGAGGGGACCCGGTGGTGGTTGAACTCGGCGTGGTACTGCATGATCGGGCAGAAGCAGGCCATCGCGGCCGTGCGCAGGTACAGCTCGGCATCGGGGATCTCGCCGGAGAAGCCGCCATGGTCCCACCCCCACAGGAAGATCCCCGACGCCCCCGCCGTGAGCCCGGCCACGATCGAGGCGCGATAGGCCTCCCACGTGGAGGCTTCGTCCCCCGCCCAGTGGCACGGGTACGAGCCGGCGCCTGTGAACCCGGCACGACTGAACGTGATGGCATCGGATCCGGTACGGGCGATCAGCTCGTGGTAGGCCTGGGGGTAGAGGTTGGCGAAGCGGTTGTTGCTCACGTCTCCCCGGGTGCCGTCGAGGTAGCGCAGGTCGTCACCCCAGGCGTGTTCACCGCCATCGGTCTTGAAGCCATCGACGCCGAGGTCCTCGAGCAGGTACCGGCGACGTTCCGTCCACCAGGTGCGCACCTCCGGAGACGTGAAGTCCGGCAGCAGGCCCCCGGGGAACCACCAACCCCGGTTGCGGTAGGGGCTGCCATCGGACTCGCGGACGGCGTACCCCCGCTCGACGAGCGCCTGTCGGTCGACGTCGAGCTGCGGGTCGTTGACGTGGTCCGGGATCACCGGGATCTGCCAGAGCAGCACGCGCACGCCCTGCTCGTGCAGGCGTTCGACCATCCCGACCGGGTCAGGCCATGCTCCGTCCGGCGGGAACGTGTAGTCGTCGAGGCGCGGACGCTCGGTCGCCGGGATCGGCTCGGCCACCGCATCTCGGAAGCTGAGGAAACTCGTCTCGTCGCTCCACGCCTCGATCACCACGACGCCGAGCGGGATGCCCTCCGCGACGCTCCGCCCGATCTCGGCTTCGACCCGTTGCTGGGTGTTCCACTCGTTGCCGCTGGCCCATGGTCGATACACCCAGTCCGGTGCCAGGGCGGGCCGGCCGACCACATCGAGGAACCCGCCGAGGACCTCATTCGGCCGGCCGCTCCACGTCCCGAGGTCGACGGTCGCTTCGTCGGCCCGCGGATCCGTGGCGACCTCGACGAGGAGCAGGTTCGGATCACTCGCCCCGACGTCGAACCAGCAGCGACGCGTGGTATCGACGTGGAAACCCCAGCCGTCGCCGCCGACGATCAGCGCGAATGGCACCGGCAGGTAGGTACGGGTGTGTTGATCCCGGTACTGCTCGAAGACGACGGTGTCCACCGCCCATCCCCGCTGGTCGAGCGCGTGGAACCGCTCACCCAGGCCGACGACGTGCTCGTCGGGCTCCAGCCGGAGGGCGAACCGGACCCGATGAGCTCCGGTATCGCCACGCAGACAGACGATGCTCTCTGAGACCAGGCGATAACCGGCGTCGCCGTTCACGTGTACGGCGTCCGGTGAACGGCGCCAGACAGCTGGGGTGAAGGAGAACGTCTCGGTCGTGACATCGTCGTCCAGGTCACGGAAGCGGTAGGTCACGCGGCACTCGGGCGGGAATGGTCCGATGGTGACCGTCCATGGCAGCAGTCCACCGGTGTGCTCCCCAGCCGCAGCTGCGGCGGCCAAGTGGCCATCCTGCAGCGTCGCAGCACCCTCCTCCTCGAAGGGGTGGAGTTCGTGCGTCGAGTCGCGCCCGTCCACGGTGACCTCGACCACCACGTGGCGAGACTCGGGTGACACCAGTGCCCGCAACTCCACGGGGAGGTCCGCCTCGGGGGTGGCGGGGATGCGCTGGTCGAGGCTCGGACGGTAGGCATGACCCCGTCCCTCCGGATGGTGTCTGATCATCTGGAGACCTCCTGTGGCGACTCGGTCCGGGGGACCGACTCGAGGACCGAGACCAACGTCAGCAACATGGCATGTGACCACAGCAACGGGCGGGCACTGGGCCCCCAGCGCTCGTCCCACTCAGCCTTGCGCTCGGGGTGGAGCAGGTGCTGCGCTGCCTGCTCCGGAAGATCGCCCTGCGCATCGGCTTGGCCCACGATCCACCGCAGCAACGCACCCGCTCGGTCGGCCGCGCCGTTCTCGGCGTGGTGCCAGCCCAGGAAGCCGGCCAGCAGCACCCACTCGCCGCCGCCGTAGTAGGTATCGTCGAGGTAGCGATGCACGCCACCGGAGACGAGATCACCTTCGATCCGCTCGATGGTGGCCTGCATCGTCGGATCTCCTGGCTCGTACAGGCGGAACGGTGTCGCGCACGCGACGAGGCTGGCATCGACCTCCGTGGAGCCGAACCACTTGGTCAGTCGGCCGTTGCAGACCCCGAGGTCGGCCACCACCGATCGGATGCGCCTCGCTTGCGCATCCGCGCGGCCCCGGGTCTCGCCATCGATGGCATCCCAATCACGAACCGCGGCCAGCCCGCCGTAGATGGACGCCATCGTCGAGGTGTGCCGGTGGGTCGCATGCTCTTCCCACCAGTCGTAGGACGCTTCGTCCCAGCACGCCGCGATGTAGCGGGCGGAGAGCGTCGCGCCCTCGACGATGTCCGGGCAGGGGCGGTCGTGGCGCCGGGCATGCTCCACGAGTGCCCACAGCCAGGCCCCATAGCCGTCCAGTTGGAAGTTCTCCCACGGGACCCTCGACTCCTCACCGTCGAGCGTGTAACGGGTGTGCAGGTGGTGGGGGGGGGGGGGGGGGGGGGGGGGGGG
>JBBDSW010000176.1:0-14005 GCA_040904745.1 Nitriliruptoraceae bacterium | reverse complement strand
CCCCCCCCCCCCCCCCCCCCCCCCGCCGCGATGAGACGCTCGACCCGCTCTCGACGGTCGGTCAGGATGCGTGCACACCAGCCGAAGAAGGCCTCTGCGCTCGCGACGCGACCGTGCCTGCTCATGGCATCCGCGATGAACGCACCGTCCCGCAACCAACTGAAGGCGTACGGAGGGAAGGTCGGCGATGCCACGTAGGCGCCGCTCGCAGCCTGATGCGCAGTGATGAGCTGCAGGCTGCGGGCGACGAGAGCACGGATCGGGTCGTCGTTGGTCACTCCAACAAGCCGTTCACGTCGCTTGCCGCCTCATCGAGTGCGGTCGCGACGTCCACCTGCCCGAGTACGGCGCGTTCGAGCGCCTGGGTCACCGTGTCCTGGAGCTGCTGCTGCTTCTCCACCACCGGTGGCACCACGACGGCATCCAACGAGTCGAACACCGCCTGCCGGTTGGCCGGCGGGCTCTGTTCCAGGTACGGCGCTAGCAACGACTCATCGAAGACCGCCGGCAACTCCCAGTTGCCTTCGAGACGCTGCTGGACGGTCACCTCGGAGGAAGCGAGGTGCTGCAACCAGGCTGCGGATTCCTCTGGATGCTCGGTCGTGGAGGAGGCCACCGCCGCGTTGGCGAAGAAGTGGGATGCCCGCGTGGTGTTGCCGGGCTCGACCGCGATGTTCCACGGGTCTTCCATCTCCTCCAGGACGCCGAACATCCAGATGCCGGTGTGCCACATCCCGAGGCGCCCAGACTGGAACAGGATGTCGTCGCCTTGCCCACCTCGCTGGGCCTCGGACGGCATGGTCTCCTCGACCTTGTCGACCAACCAGCTGGCCGCCTCGACACCCTCGGGACCGTTGAAGGTGGCTTCGGTGCCGTCAGGTGAGAAGAACTCCCCGCCGGACTGCGCCAGCGCCTTGTAGAACTCGAAGAACTGGATCGGCTGGTAGACACCCCAGATGTCGTCGCCAAGCGCGGTGATCTCCTCGGCCGCCTCCTGTTCGTCCTCCCAGGTCCACGTCTCGTCCGGGTAGTCCAACCCTGCCTCGTCGAACAGTCTCTCGTTGTAGTACAGCACAACGACCGAGAAACTCTCGGGGAGGCCGTACTGGGTGCCCTCGTGGTTGAAGGCGTCGTAGGCCCGTGGGAAGTACACGGACGGATCGATGGTGCCCGGAGCCGCTGCCTCGAGGTCGAGCAGCGACCCTGAACCGGCATAGCTCACGAAGTTCTCGTAGTTGAGTTCGAAGGTGTCGGGGGCGACACCCCCGGCGATCCGCGTCTGGAGTTGCGTGAAGTACTCCTCGAACCCGGCGTTCTTGGCATCGATCGTGATGTGGGGATTGGCGGTCTCGAACTCGTCGATGATGGCGGCGAGCTTGTCCTCGTGATCTGCGCCCGCCGTGAAGTTGAAGAACTCCAGGGTCACGGGCTCTCGATCCTCCACTTCTGCGGTGTCCGACTCATCGGACCCCTCGGAGCCCCCCTCGTCGTCCTCGGCGCCGACGTCGGCCGCCGCCTCGGCGGCGTCGTCCTCGGTCGCGTTGGCACTGCATGCAGCGACGGCCAACGCCATCGCGGGCAGCAGCAAGAACCAAGCCGGACGGCGTGGCCTCTCTCGGATGTTCCTCATCTTGTCTCCCTTCCCGACTCGCCTCAGCCTTTGAGGCCAGACATCGCGAAACCTTGGATCACATAGCGCTGGGCGAACAGGAACACCGCGAGGATCGGCAGCACGGAGATGGTCGCTCCGGCGAGCACGAGGTTCCAGTCGGTGACGAAGCGATCGGACATCGTCGAGAGTCCGAGTGGCAGGGTCATCAGCCGTGGCGAGTTGATGACGACCAGCGGCCACAGGAAGTTGTTCCAGGAGCCCATGAAGGCGAACACCGCCACGGTCGCGATCGCCGGCTTGGCCAGCGGAACGACGATCCGCGCGAAGACGCGGATGTGGCCGGCCCCGTCGACGAACGCGGCCTCCTCGAGTTCCCTCGGCAGCGACAGGAAGGCCTGGCGCAACAGGAACACCCCGAAGGGCATCGCCACCTCGGGCACGATAAGTGCGGGGTAGCTGTCCAGCATGCCCAGATAGCGGATCTCGATGAACAGCGGCACGACGAGCACCTGGAACGGCACCATCAGGGTCGCGATGTAGATGGCGAACAGCGTGTCGCGCCCCCGGAACCGCATCCGTGCGAACACGTATGCCGCCATCGCACTCGTCACCACCTGCAGGATCGTGACGCTGACCGTGATGAACAGGCTGTTGAGCATCCAGCGACCGAGCGGGAACTGCTCCAAGACCCGGCCGTAGGCCGAGGCGTCGACGGGATCCGGGATGAGCTTCGGCGGGATGGCGAAGAGCTCGGTGTCGGTGGTCAACGAGGTCGAGATCATCCAGGCGAAGGGGAAGAACATCACGACCGCACCAGCAGCGATCAGCAGGAAGCGGACGACCTGCCACCGCGCTTCCCGGTTGACAAGCCAGCGCGGTGCGGCCCAACGCCGCCGACGTGATGAGGCCGGCCCGGTGTGGACGTCGTCGTCGGACGGCGGTTCGGCATCCCGCTGCGGCGCAGGTGCTTGATCGGCCACGCGAGCGGCCCGCAGCTCATTCGGCATAGTGGACCCACCTGCGCTGGTGTCGGAACTGCAGCAACGTGGCACCGAGGATGATCGCGAAGAGCACCCAGCTCATCGCGGCGGCACGCCCCATCAGCCCGTAGCGGAAGGCGCTGCTGTAGATCTGTTCCATGACCACGGTGGTCGCCCCAGCGGGTCCCCCTTCGGTCATGACCCAGACCTGGTCGAAGACCTGGAAGCCACCGATCAGCGCGAGCACGGCCACGAAGAAGGTGGCCGGTGTCAGCAGCGGCATCGTGACGTGACGGAACCGTTGCCAGGCGCTCGCCCCATCGACGCGGGCGGCCTCGTACATCTCCTCGGAGATCCCCTGGAGGCCCGCCAGCAGGATCAGCATGATGAAGCCCAGGTCCTTCCAGGCCGAGGCCAGGATGATCGAGGGCATGGCCCATGCGGGGTCGGTCCACCACCCCGGTCCAGCGACGCCGATCAGGCTCAGCGCGTAGTTCACGATCCCGACCTGGGGGTTGAGGATCCACTTCCAGAGCAGTGCGACGACGACCCAGCTGGTCAGGACGGGGAGGAAGTACAGGCCGCGGAAGAACGCGATCGCGCGCACCCCCCGATTGAGCAGCAGGGCGACGCTCAACGCGCCGAGATAGACCAGCGGCAGGTAGCCCGCGATGTAGTACAGCGTGTTGCGGAGACCACGGTGGAAGGCCGGGTCGGTGAGCACTCCGGTGTAGTTGTCGAGGCCCACCCAACTCGGCGCCGAGATGAGGTTCCACTCGAGCCCGCTGATGCCGACGGAGGCCACCATCGGGAGCAGCCGGAAGACCAGCAGGGGCAGGAAGCTGGGCAGGATGAACAGGAGGATGATCCCGGCCTTGCGCCAGCCCCGGTCACCGACCATCCGCCCCCACCTCCAGCCGGTGTGTGTCGTTGGCCGGAGCCAGCCGGGAACGGACCCAGCGTTCGACGCTGTCGCCGGAGGAGGGCGAGAACAGGGTCCTGGTCAGCAGCGATACGGCGCCCCGGGCCCAGTTGAGATCCTCCCACGGGTCCATGACCACGGGGACGTCCGCGTGGAACGGCAGCCGACCTTCGGTGTAGGTCGCGGTGAAGCCCGGTTCCATCAGGTCCCAGGAATCGGTGCCCTCGCCGCTGACGATCACGAGCTCCGGGGCGAGCAGGTTGACCACCATCGCGACCGAGCGTCCGAGATGGTGCCCGGCGTCCAGGAAGATCGCACGTGCGTTCGGCTCGCCTGCCCGCGCGAGCTCCCGAAGCGCAACGATGCCCGCATCGAGGTCGATGAGTCCAGCGGACCGCGCCGAGCGCACGAGCGCGGGCTCGGAGGCAAGGGACTCCAGACACCCGCGCCGTCCGCACTCACAGTGCGGGCCGTCGGTGAGCACCTGGGTGTGCCCGAGCTCCGCGGCTCCGCCGCGCGCACCGCGGTGGAGTTCGCCACCCGCGACGATCCCGAGGCCGATCCCGCGGCCGATCGTGACCGTCAGGAAGTCGTCGATCTCCCGTCCGCGCCCGTAGAGGGACTCGGCGACCGAGAGCGTGTGCACGTCGTTCTCCACGATCACGGGTAGGCCGAGTTGCTCCTGCAACGCCGCGCCGACGGCGAGGCCGCTCCACCCGAGTGTCGGCGCGGTGACCGTGCCTCCCCCCAAGCTGTCGACCATGCCGGGAACTCCGAGTCCGACACCGAGGAACGGTCCTGGGCCGTCGCCCATGTGGCTCGCCAGGATCTTCTCCAGCGACGCACAGGGGTCGTCGACGCGCGGATCGAACGGCTCGACGAACTCACCGAGCACGTTGCCGATGAGATCGGCCACCATCCCGATCACCTGCGTATCCGTGACCTTCGCGCCGACCGTCTGGGCGGAGCCTGCGGCCAGGGCCAGCAGTTCCGCGGGACGACCTCGGCCGTCTCCCTGGACCTTGCCCACGGACTCCAGGAGCCCGAACTCGATGAGCTCCCTGGTGACGCCCGTGATGGTCCCGGCGCTGACACCCAGCCTGCGCGCCAGATCCGTCCTCGTGATGGGGCCATGGACACCGACGGCGCGCAGCACGCTGGTCTGCGTGACGTCACCGCTCAGGTCGACCATCGCCGGCTCCCTATTTCTTCAGCTCATAACTTTAATGAGTGAAGGAATCATGTACTCCTGGCCAGCCGAAGTCAAGGGTCGATCCTGCCGAGGTCGCCAGCCGGTCCGCCGGGACATCGACCCGGAGCGTGCGCGGGCGTTCCGGGGCGGCCGAGGGTGCTGGCCCGCCTGCACCGGGTGCGGGCATCTACCCTGACACGCGTGAACCTCGACGACGTCCTCACCGTGCTCGACGCGCTGGAACGCGCGGACGTCCGATACGCCGTCTTCGGTGGACTCGCCATGGCTGCCCACGGCTTCGACCGTGGGACACGCGACCTCGACCTGTTCGTCCGGCCGGATCCGGACAACATCGCCCGTCTGCGGGCCGCGTTGACATCGGTGTACGACGATCCGGACATCGCAGCCATCACCGCTGAGGACCTGGCGGGCGAGTTCCCAGCGGTCCAGTACGGCCCTCCCGACGTGGACTACACGATCGACATCGTCAGCAGACTGGGCGACGCGTTCCGGTTCGAGGATCTGGAGATCGAGCGGATCCAGGCCGGGAACGTGACCATCACGGTGGTCACACCGAACACGCTCTACGAGATGAAGCGGGACACGGTCCGTCTGCGTGACCGCGACGACGCCCAACGCCTCGCGCGAGCCTTCGGCTTCGACCGCGACCAAGGCACATGACCATGCCCGTCACCCGTCACCACTCCATCGAAGGCGTCCCCGAGCCGCCTCACGCCCGTACGGCGTTGGACGGACTTGCTGCCGCCTGCGCGGCCTCGACGTGGTCCGCGGCGTTCGGCAACCGCCGGCGCGCCCCCCGCGGGGTCCGCAGGTTCCGCTCCATCGAGCAGGCCGACGCCCACCGTCGAGAGTGGGAGTCGGCCGGGCGGGGCGAGCAGGACGAGCCGACGTCGTCGGGCTGACGGTGCGCGGCTTGCACCGCTACTGGCCAGGCCACAAACGGTGCTGCCTCACGTCATGGGCACGGCGGAGCCGCTGACGTCGATGCCGGGCCGGTCCGCGGGGACATCGACGACCAGCGTGCTCGGACGGCCCAGGTCCTCCCCCTGCAGGATGGTGATCCTCTCCGGCGGGGTGAGGAACCCGGCGTCGCGCAGGTAGCCGCCGAGGGCCGCGGCGGCCGCCCCGGTTGCGGGATCCTCGACGACACCACCGACCGGGAAGGCGTTGCGGGCGTGGTAGCGGGTCGGCGACTCCCGCCAGACGACAGCGACGGTCGTCCAATCCCCGTCGAGCATCAACGCCCGGAGCGCCTCGAAGTCGTAGCTCATCGCAGCCAGCGTCGACCGGGAGAAGAGCGGGACGACGAGGTGGTCGGCGCCCGCACTGGCCACGACCGGCGGCAGGTCGGGGTCGAGGACCTCGCTCCCCCATCCGAAGGCCGCCAAGGCAGCCGCCAGCGTGGCGGGAGCGACCGGGCGGTGGGAGGGCGCGGGCGAGGTGAACCGGGCGGTGGGGACCCCATCGATCGTCTCCACTGCGACCGGGATCTCATCGGTACGGCTGTGGAAGCGCAACCGGCCACGACCAGGGCCCTGCTCGGCCAGCACGATCGCCGTGGCGATGGTCGCGTGCCCGCAGAAGGCCACCTCGCGCTCGGGACTGAAGTAGCGGATGTCGTGGTAGCCATCCGGCTCCCCCCTGCGAGGCGTGACGAAGGCCGTCTCGGAGAAGCCGATGTCCGCCGCGACCTCCTGCATCCATCGATCCGGTCGGAGCGCGTCGGTGACCACCACCCCGGCCGGGTTCCCGCCGGCCGGATCACGGGTGAACGCCGCGTAGCGCAGCACCTGTTCGGTCCGCTGCATCGCCCACCCTCCGTGCGGTGTCGGCTGGTATCTACGTGCACCCGTGAGCGCAGTGTGCCGGGCAGACGGGCGGGATGGCCACGGAGACCGGCTTCGGGGCGGCCGGCGTGAACTGCGCCGCCCCCACGGACGCCAGGGCGAGTGCGAAGCCGAACGCCTGCATCGCGCTCAGAGACTGTCCGAGCATCCACCAGCCGAGCGTCGTGGCGACCGCGGGCGCCAGCAACGGGAGGAAGGACGAGGCGGCGATGGGGAGACGATCGAGCCCTTGGAACCACAGCAGGTATGCGACCAGCGTGCCGATGATGGCCAGGTAGGCGTAGCCGGCGACAGCGGAGAGGGTCAGCGGCGGCAACGGACCCTCGACGAGGAGCGCCAACGGCGCGAGGAGGAGACCACCAGCGGTCAGCTGCCACCCCGTGAAGGCGAGGAGTCCGACCGGTCTGCCCCACCGCTCGGTGAGGAGGATCCCCGTCGCCATCACGACGGTGCCGGCGAACCCCGCCAGGAGCCCGACGGGATCGAGGACCACCGCGCCCTGCCCGACCATCGTGGCCACCCCGACGATCCCGGCGATGCCCCACCCCACCCGCCAACGCGTCGGACGCTCCCCGAGGATGACGAGCCCGAGCCCGGCGATCAGCAGCGGCTGCGCCGCACCGAGCGTCGCCGCGATCCCACCTGGAAGTCGGTACGCCGCGACGAAGAGCAGGGCGAAGAAGGCGCCGATGTTCAAGGTCCCGAGGACCGCTGCCCGCCACCACCAATGTCCGCGTGGCAGGGTCTGCGTGATCGCAAGCACGACCAGGCCGCGGGCAGTGCGCGGATCGCCCCTGCCAGCAACGGCCGCGACGCCGGGAGGAGCTCCGTGGTCACGGGGTAGGTCGTCCCCCAGGCTGCCGGCGCCAACGCGGTGAGCGCGGCCAGAGCGGCGAGCCCCCTCCCCGGCTTCGCCGGCTGGGTCGCGGTGATGGAGCGGGCGGGCGTGGGCATGTGGAGAGCCTGCATCTCTATTCCTTACCATTAAACTCTTTAGTGTTGAACTATAAGGACCTTGCTACTCTCCGTCAAGAGTTTCAACGTTGAGGTATCGCCGTGCGGGATCACGTGGACGAACTGCTCGACCAGTGGCGGCACGAGCGACCGGACGTCGACCCGTGGCCCATGGGCGTCGTCGGACGGCTCTCGCGTACCGCCCGCTGGCTCGAGGCCGAGCTGCGTCACAACTTCGCCCGCTTCGACCTGCTGCCGGGCGAGTTCGACATCCTCGCCACGCTGCGACGCTCCGGGTCCCCGTTCCGCCTGACCGCGGGGAGCCTGGTCGAGTCCTCGATGGTCACCTCCGGGGCGATCACCAACCGGGTCGACCGGCTGGTCGCCAAGGAGTTGGTGACCCGGGAGACCGATGCGAGCAACCGGCGTCGCGTCCTCATCACGCTGACGGACCAAGGCCGCGAGCTCATCGACGAGGTCCTGACCCACCACCTCGACGTCGAGGCAGGACTCCTGTCGGCGCTCGAGCCGCAGGAACAAACCCAGCTCGCCGGACTGCTCCAGCGGCTCCTCGTGGATCTCGGGGATGTGCCCGGCGGGTTCGCAGCCCGCGAGGACTAGGGGCCGACTCGGGGCAAAGGTGCGACGATGCGCATCCGAAGGCTGGACGAGGACGAGAGCCAGGTGGCGGCCGCGTTGGTCGCGCAGGCGATGCGGTGGTGCCGGGAGCACGGCAGCACCGTGGTGCGCCTGAGACGTGCGCACGGCTCGGGCGCTGTACGAGCGTCTGGGGATGACCGAGGAGATGGTCGCCGTGCCGTGGCGTCTCGGGGTCACTCTCGACCCCGACGGGCCAGCCGGACCCTCGGCATCACGCGGCGGCCGGCCGTTGCATACCCCTGGGGGGTATGATACCCATGGTGGTCGCGGTGAGCCTGCGAGACTCGATCCCGATCCCCGGCATGAGGGCACTCGATGGCAACGGACACCCAGGAGCACGACACCTCCCACGCCGACGGGTCGCACGACGGTCACGGCGATGGCGATGGCCACGGAGACCATTCCGGCCACGGAGACCACGCGGCGATGTTCCGTGACCGGCTCTGGTTGACGCTTCTCCTCAGCGTCCCGGTCGTGTTCTGGTCCTCGATGATCCAGGAGTGGGGCGGGTACACGGCACCGACCTTCCCCGGCTCGGGCTGGATCGAACCCGTGCTCGGCTCGATCATCTTCCTCTACGGAGGCTGGCCGTTCCTGACCGGTGGGCTCTCCGAGGCGAAGGCACGCCAGCCGGGGATGATGCTGCTCATCAGCCTGGCCATCACCGTGGCCTTCGGGGCATCCCTGGCGACCACCTTCGGCTGGTTCTCGCAGGAGGTGTGGTGGGAGCTGGCCCTCTTGATCGCGGTCATGCTGCTCGGACACTGGGTGGAGATGCGGGCCATCGGCCAAGCCCAAGGCGCGCTGGCCGCGCTCGCCGAGCTGCTCCCCGACGACGCGGATCGGGTCACCTCGGACGGGTCGATCGAGAACGTTCCGGTCTCCGAGCTCTCGACCGGCGAGCTGGTCCTGGTGCGTCCTGGCGCACGCATCCCGGCTGACGGCACGATCCAGGATGGCACCGCGGACGTCGACGAGTCGATGCTGACGGGCGAGTCCAACCCGGTCTCGCGAGGGGCCGGTGACCGGGTCGTCGCCGGCACCGTCGTGGCGGACGCGAGCCTGCGCATCGAGGTCGACGCCCTCGGAGAGGACACCGCGATCGCCGGGATCCAGCGCCTGGTCGCCGAGGCCCAGTCGTCCAGCTCCCGTGCCCAGGCCCTGGCCGACCGGGCCGCCGCGCTGCTCTTCTACGTCGCGATCGCCGCCGGTGCCATCACCGCGATCACGTGGGCAGCCCTCGGGCAGCCGGCGTTCGCCGTCAACCGCACCGTCACCGTGCTCATCATCGCCTGCCCCCACGCCCTCGGTCTGGCCATCCCGCTGGTCACGTCGATCTCCACCTCGAAGTCGGCCCGGTCCGGGATCCTGGTCAAGGACCGCATCGCACTGGAGCGCATGCGGACGATCGATGCCGTGCTGTTCGACAAGACCGGGACGCTCACCCGCGGTGAGCACGCCGTCGCCGAGCTGGCCACCGTCGATGGCGTCAGCGAGGACGAGCTGCTCGCCCTGGCCGGCGCGGTCGAGGCCGACTCCGAGCACCCGTTGGCCCGCGCGATCCATGCACTGGCCACCGAGCGGCTCGACGAGGTGCCGACCGCGAGCGACTTCCGCTCGATGACCGGCCGGGGCGTTTCCGCCACGGTCGATGGCGCCGAGGTGGCGGTCGGCGGGCCGGCCCTGCTCCGCGAGCGCGATCTGGAGGCCCCCGGCGAGCTGGCCGCCGCGACGGAGCGTTGGAGCGAACGCGGCGCCGCGGTCCTACACGTCGTGCGCGATCAGGAGGTCATCGGGGCGCTGAGCCTCGAGGACGAGGTCCGTGACGTCTCCCGCGAAGCGGTGCGCCTCCTGCACGACGCGGGTGTCACGGTGGCGATGATCACCGGAGATGCCCGCCCGGTCGCCGAGGCGGTCGCAGCCGAGCTCGACATCGACGAGGTGTTCGCGGAGGTCCTCCCCGAGGACAAGGACGCCAAGGTGGCCGAACTCCAGGACCGCGGGATGTCGGTCGCGATGGTCGGCGACGGGATCAACGACGCGCCGGCGCTGGCCCGCGCGGACGTGGGCATCGCGATCGGTGCCGGGACCGACGTCGCCATCGAGTCGGCGGGCATCGTGCTCGCCTCCGACGACCCCCGGGGCGTCATCGCCATCCGCACGCTCTCGGCCGCGACCTACCGCAAGATGGTGCAGAACCTGTGGTGGGCCGCCGGCTACAACGTGCTGGCCATCCCGCTGGCAGCGGGCGTCCTCGCACCGATCGGCATCACGCTTCCCATGGCGCTCGGTGCGGTGCTGATGAGCGCGTCGACGGTGGTGGTCGCCTTGAACGCCCAACTCCTGCGACGGGTACGTCTCGATCCGCTCGGCGAGGGGTCCGCGACGGCTTGACGCGTTCTTGACCGGCGCTTGTCGGCTCGTGACAACGGGTGCGCCACCTTCCTCCTCGATGCCGATCCACCCGGATCGGGCCGATGACTGCGCACGACGCGGACACGAGGAGCAGGCATGGCTGGCGCCGATGACGAGCCCGGACGGGGCCCCTGGTGGGTGCTGGCCGTCGCGGTGACCGCCGCGGTGACCGCCATCTGGGTGGTCGGTGGCACGCAACCGTCCTCGGAGGAGGAGACCGTCGCCGCTCCGATGATGGAGGTGGCACCCGGTGGTGAGGTTGCCCTCGCCGACCTGCCGGAGGACCACCAGGCGCTCTACCGGGCCGCGACTGCTGACCCCGAGGCGTTCTCCGAGGTCCGCTGCTACTGCGGCTGCGAGTCTTTCCTGGGCCACGAGGATCTCCTGGCGTGCTTCGTCCGCGCGGACGGCGCGTGGGAGGCGCACGCCACCGGGTGCGCCGTGTGCCTGGCGGAGGCCGAGGAGGTCGCCGAACTCCGCGAGGAGGGCGTGCCGATCGACGAGATCGTGCGTCGCATCGACGAGCGCTACGGCGACATCACCATCTGAAACGTACCGACGCCTCGAGGAGGCCATGATGTCCCGATCCGCCACCGCGACCTCCGCCCGCCGTCGCTCCCTGCCGCTGGTCGCCGCGATCGCCGCACTGGCTGCTGCGCTGCTGTACTCCGCGTTCGGACTCGACGGCCCGGACAGCGCCGCCGCGGGCGACCCGAACCTCCCGAACCCCATGGGCGGACCGGCGATGCCAGCGCCGAAAGAGGTCTCCGGCCAGGCACGCATCGGTGACCTGGAGGTCGCAGGCGTCGAGGTCGCGATGGGCGAGGTGGCGCTCGGTGTCACCTACGTGCCGGGTTGGACGATCACGAACCCGACCGGGGACGAGCGCAGCGTGACGATCGGCCAGCCCCGTGTGTTGGAGGGTTGCTGTCCCGGGCCCGTCTACGCCGACGGTGAGCTGACCCAGGCCGGCCAGCAGGTGGCGGTACCGGCAGGTGGCGAGGTCCTCCTCCAGTTCCCCCTGCAGATGCACCCGGGGATGGACGGTCCTCACCACCTCGCGATCCCGCTGTCCTCTGACGACGGGGATGGCGCTCTGGAGGTCACCGGCGACTTCTCGGCCGATGCCACGTGAGCAGCCGGCAACGACGCGAGGAGGTTCGAACATGATGTGGAACGCTGCCACCTGGTGGCACTGGCTCCCGATGACCATCGTCTGGGTCGTCGTCGTGGGAACGATCGTGTGGGCGGCGATGAGCATGTTCCCCACCGACGGGCACGGCGGACGGACGGCCCGCACGGTCCTGGACGAACGCCTGGCCCGCGGACAGCTCGACCTGGAGGAGTACCGTCGCCTGCGTGACGAGCTCGAACGAGCCTGAGCGGCGTGGGAAGCGACCCGGATGTCTGACACGGTGACGGTGGTCGTCGTCGATGACGAACGCCCACTGACCACCCTCGTCCAGCGCTACCTCGAACGGGAGGGCTACCGGGTCCACGTCGCGCACGATGGCGCTGACGCCCTCGCGGTGATCGAGGAGACCGATCCGGACGTGATCGTCCTCGATCTGATGCTGCCCGGCATCGATGGCCTCGAGGTCGCCCGCCGCGTCCGCGAACGATCCGATCCCTACATCGTCATGCTGACCGCCCGCACCGACGAGGTCGACCGCATCGTCGGATTGCGGGTCGGCGCCGACGACTACGTCACGAAGCCGTTCTCGCCGAACGAGCTGGTGGCGCGCATCCAGGCGATGCTCCGACGGCCCCGGCGGGAGGCATCGGGAGCACCCGATGCCCGCTCGTTCGGCGAGCTCACCATCGACCCCGCGGCACGAGAGGTCACCCTGGCCGGGGAGCCGGTCGAGCTCACCCGGCTCGAGTTCGATCTGCTGGACACCCTCTCCGCCCAGCCGCGCATCGTGTTCTCCAAGGAGCAGCTGCTGGAGCGGATCTGGGGTTCGGCCGCCTACCGCGACCATCACGTCCTCGCGGTCCACATCGGCAACCTCCGCCGCAAGCTCGCAGACACGGGACGCGAACCGCGGTTCATCCAGACGGTGCGTGGCGTCGGGTACCGCATGGCGGCGCGATGACATCTCGTCGCCCTCGGCGACTCGCGCGCCGGCTGTTCACCGGCCAGATACTGGTCATCCTCGTCGGTGTTGCCACGCTCGGTGCCGTGGCGTTCGTGGTGGCGCCACCGATCTTCCGCGACCACGTCCAACGTGCGGTGGGGCCCGTGTCCGACGTGGTCGGCCACCACCTCGATGCGGCGCTGTCCGAGACGCTCATGATCGCGTTGACCATCGGACTCGTCGGCGCCACCGCGAGCGCCGCCGCGGTCTCTTGGTTGCTCGCACGGCGTATCGCCCGGCCGGTGGAACGGCTGTCCGAGACCGCCGGGCAGCTGGCAGCGGGACAGCTCCACGCCCGCACACCGAGACCCGGCGCCGACGACGAGCTGGCAGATCTGGCCGATGCGTTCAACGACATGGCCGAGGCGATCGAGCGCACCGAGGAGACCCGGCGTGGGCTCCTCGCGGATCTCGCGCACGAGCTGCGAACCCCGCTGGCCACGATCGAGGCCTACCACGAGGGGCTGGTCGACGGGGTGGTGGAGCCCACGGGTGAGACGTGGGCGACCCTGCAGGAGGCGACGGGCCGCCTCCAGCGGCTCGTCGAGGACCTGGGGCTGGTCTCCCGAGCCGAGGAGGGCCGCCTGTCCTTCGAGAAGGGTCCCGTCGAGGTGGGCGAACTCGTGACCACCGCGGTCGACGCCCTGGCACCTGCCGCACGGGAGCATCACGTCGCGGTCCTCACGGATCTGCCATCGTCACCGATCACCCTGCAGGGCGATCGTGACCGTCTGGCGCAGGTGCTCACCAACCTGCTGGCCAACGCGCTCGAGCACACACCCGCCGGTGGTGAGGTGTCGGTGAGCGCCAGCAGGAGCGAGGATGGTGTGGACATCGAGGTGGCCGACTCCGGCGAGGGCATCGCCGCTGAACACCTCCCCCACCTCTTCCAGCGCTTCTATCGCGCCGATCCGTCGCGGCACCGCGTCGGGGGCAGTGGGATCGGTCTGACCATCAGCCGTGCCATCGTCCACGGACACGGTGGGGACATCACGGCATCCAGCGACGGGCCCGGGCAGGGCGCCCGGTTCCACATCCACCTTCCGTCCGCACCACCGCTGCCGAAGGGCTGATCCCCCCCCCGCGGCGCAGACGTCAGGGCCGGGGCTGTGGGAGGCAACCCCGGCCCTGACCAGATGCTCACGCCGAGACATGCTCCGTCTCGGTCGGAGCAGAAGTGGTGCCGCGCTCGCCCTTGGTGCGTCGAGCAGGCAGCCACCACGCGAGTGCGCCGAGGATGACCGCCGGTACGGCGAAGGCCGCC
>JBBDSW010000175.1:3937-18969 GCA_040904745.1 Nitriliruptoraceae bacterium | reverse complement strand
CACGACGGGTCGATGGTAACGGTCCATGCCAACGGCCCCCGGGAGGCGATCGTCCGCCTCGAGGGGATGGCGCTGTTGGCCGGCGTGCCGCTGGCAGCCGCTCGCGCCCAGGTGGCGACCGCCATCGACCGGGTCGTGTCCTTGGACCGGGACGGCGCCGGACGCCGTCGGGTCTCCGGGATCCTCGCGGTCGGTGCGGGGCTCGAAGGTGCCGAGACCGAGGTGGTCTGGTCGTGCTGACCACGGACCCGGATCGCGCCATCGACGAGTTCCGGCTGAGCGTCGCCGTCGGGGCGGATCCGCTCCCACCGGCGGGCCTGCCGGAGCGGTGTCAGCGAGCCGTCGACCTGGCCCGGGAGGTGGGAGCGCCGCTGCTCGCCGCCCTCGATGCCGCCCAGGCCGCCCGCGACGACGAACGACGGGCAGAGCGGGCCGTCGCCGTGGCGAGCGCACAGACCCGGGTCGTGGCGGGCGGGCTCCTCCTCGCACCGGTCCTTCTCGTGCCGGCGCTCGGGCGGCTCGTGGGTGCCGATCTCCTGGGCTTCTACCGCTCGGGACCCGGACTGGTCGTGCTCGCGATCGGGGGCGGGATGCTCCTGGTCGGCGCGTTGATCGTGATCGTGCTCGTACGGCGGGTCGGGAGCGCGCCTCTCGGCCGTTCCCGGCACGGAACGGGTCTTCGTCCCGGACGGCCGGCGTGGATCCTGGCCGGCATCGCACTGGTGGTCGCCCTCCGGATCGCCGGGCCGTTCCTCGCGGTCCCCGTCGCGCTGCTGGTCGCACATCTCGCCTCCCGGCGTGCGCCGTCGGCCGAAGCCGTGGTCGGGGTCGACGAAGCCGCCGACCTCATCGCGACCGCGCTCGCCGGGGGGACCAGCGGCCCGGAGGCCCTACGCGCGACCGCGGACCGCCTGCCGGCCCTGGCACCTCGACTCAGACGACTCGCGTTCGGGCTCGAGCTCGGGCTGGAGACCGACCACGCCGGCCCTGTCGGTCCGAGGACCAAGGGCCCTGGACTGGGCCGCGGGCCTGGCCGTGATCCGCGCCGCGGGCCTGGCCGCGATCCTGGTCGCGCGACGCGGCCACCTGCGCCCGCGCGCGACCCCCTGTGGCGCCTCGCCGCCCTCCTCGCGGCGGCCGAGCGCACCGGGGCCCCCGTGGCCGGCAGTGTCCGACACCTGGCCCGCGACCTCCGAGCGGACGACCTCGCCCGGGTCCTGGCCGCTGCCGAGCGGCTCCCCGCACAGCTCACCTTCCCCACCGCCCTGTGCCTGCTGCCGGCCACCGTCCTGCTGATCGGCGCGCCGATCGTGCATGCCGGTCTGGCCGCGGTCGGCACCTGATCAGAGAGGAACACCCATGCAACACCTCCGTTTGCACTCGATCGCATCGCCCGAGCGTGCCCGGGCTGTGGCGCAACATCCCGCCAGCGGTGGCAGCGGGGCCTCGGTCACGTCGTCCGCAGCCACGTTGGCCGCCACCGACAGCGAGCACGTCACGCTGCGGGCCGTGCCCGCCGCACCGGACCCACGCACGGCCCGTGAACGCAGCGCGGGGACCGAGCGCGATGGGCAGGATGGCTCGCTCGTCACCGAGTACGGCCTCTTGGCCGTGGTCGCGGCCACGGTGGCGGGCGTCGTCATCCAGTGGGCGAGCAACGGTGCCCTGGTATCGCTGTTCAACGCGCTGCTGGAGCACGCCCGCAGCCTCGTCGGCGCATGAGCACCGATCCGCAGGGGGCTGCGCCGACGCGCGCAGCCCCCCGTCACCGCCTGCGTGCCGAGTCGGGGATGCTGAGCCTGGAGGCCGTCTGGGTCCTGCCCGTCCTGGCGCTCCTCGTGGTCGGGCTCCTGGAGACCGTCGGTCTGGTCCGTGACGTGCTCCTGGTGCAGGAGGCGGCCCGCATGGGCGCCCGGACGGCGGCGACCACCACCGGGGTGGACCCGGTGGTCACCGCGGCGCGCGAAGCGGCTCCGGAACTGGACCTCGACGTCGAGGTGACGCCGAGTGCCCGTGGAGATGGCGACCTGGCGGTGGTCCATACCCGCACGACGCGAACCATCGGTCCGGTTCGCCACGAGCTCTCCGCCCGGGCGGTCGTGCGGGTGGAACCGTCGGTCACCCACCCCGGTCCGGGGACGAACGGCATCCACGGACCGGTGCCACCATGACCGGGAGCGGCCACCGGGGTCGCCGCCGGCAGCGGGGTGAGGACGGGATCGCCACGGTGGTCCTCCCGATGCTGCTGTGGGTGGCGACGCTGGCCGCCATCGCGGTCATCGACCTCGGCGCCTATCTGACCGCGGCCGCCCGCGCACAGGCACTGGCGGATGCGGTGGCGCTCGCCGCTGTGTCCTCCGACATCGAAGGCAGTCTCGCCCGGTCTCCGATCCGCGAGGCCGACCGCGTGGCCATGGCGGGCGGCGGCCAGTTGGAGGCCTGCACCTGTCGGCCAGGTGCGCGGCACGTGGCGGTCCGGGTCAGCGTCGTCGTACCGGGGCTGGTCCTGCCCACGCTCGGCGCCTCCCGGGTCGCCGCTGACGCGGTCGCAGCCCTCGTGGATCCACCGACCTGAGCGCGGCACCCACTCGCTCCTGATCGGATCGACACGTCCGTCTCGGCCGGGGGTTCATCCGGTGAGATCGCGCCCGGGCGCCCGGGCGAGCAGCAGATCCAGGACACGCAGCGCTCCCTCCTTGTCGAGGGGATCGTTGCCGTTCCCGCACTTCGGGCTCTGCACGCAGGACGGACACCCCGCGACGCACTGGCAGGTGCCGATCGTCCCCCGCGTCGCCGCGAGGTGCTCCGGGGCGCGGCGGAACGAGCGCTCGGAGAGACCTGCCCCACCGGGGATCCCGTCGTAGATGAAGACGGTCGGCCGGCCCGTATCCGGGTGGTGCGCCGTCGACAGCCCGCCGAGGTCCCACCGATCACAGAGGGCGAGCAACGGCAGCATCCCGATGGCTGCATGCTCCGCGGCGTGCAGCGAGCCGGGGACCCGCCGAGGCTCCAGTCCGATCGCGTCCAGCGCTCCCTCCGGGATCGCCCACCAGGTCGCGACCGTGTGGAGTTCGGTGGGCGGCAGCTCCAGGTCGACACGTTCGAGCACCTCGCCCGTGCCGACCCTGAGCACCTCGTAGCCGGTCACCTGCGAGGTCACCTCGACCTGGCCCACCGCCACCTCGATGTCGTCCCATGAGACCTGGTCGGCTCGGTCGATGATCCGCACGTCGGTGTCGCTGCGAGGACGGGTGGTGCGATCACCGGACCCGGCGTCCTCCACCAGCGCGATGTGGCGATCCAGATCCAGGGCGACCACCTGTAACACGCGTCCCTGGTGGAGGTGGATCGCGCCGGTGTGCACCTGCCGGTGGGCCCGCACCTCGTCGACGTCGCCGATGACCTGGCCCGTGGCGGCGTCCACGATCCTCACGGGCGTGCCCCCCGTCGTGCGGAGGCCGATCTCGCCCGCCGCCCGGTGCCTCGACGTCCAGAAGTGCTTCCCGTCACGCAGGCGGAGCCGACCCGCGGTGACATCCGCCGCCAGCAGCACCGGCGCGGCGTCGCCGAACCAGCGGGCGGCCTCGGCGCCGTCGAGTGGCGCCTCCTGGCAGGCACAACGCAGGTGCGGAGCCAGCAGGTAGGGGTTGTCCGGGTCGACGATCGCGTCCTCGGGGTCGCGTGTCAGCAACTGCCGAGGATGGGTCACGAGGTAGTGGTCGAGCGGGTCCTCCTGTGCGACCAGGACCGCGGCCGCCGCTCCGGCCCGACGGCCGGCACGTCCCACCCGCTGCCAGAACGACGCGGTCGTGCCCGGCCATCCGGCGAGCACGACGGCATCCAGGCCGACGACATCGATGCCGAGCTCGAGTGCCTCGGTGGCGGCGACACCCCTGAGCGTCCCGGTACGGAGCCCGTCCTCGAGGGCACGGCGATCCTCGGCCAGGTAGCCCGCCCGGTAGGCCGCGATGCCGTCGGCCAACGGGGAGCCACTCTCATCGAGCGCATCCCCCAGTCGTTCCCGGGCGATGAGGGCGATGACCTCCGCTCCTTTGCGGCTCCGCGTGAAGGCGAGCGTCTGCACCCCGGCGCCGACGAACGAGGCCAGCAGGATCGCGCTCTCCCGGAGCGTCGACCGGCGGCGCTCACCGTCCTCCTCCAACGGGGGCAGCCACAGCCCCAGGTCGATAGGGCCGCGCGGGGCGCCGTCGGCGACCACCTCGCCGACCTCGAGGCCGGTCAGCGTGGTGGCGTGCTCGCCGGCGTTGCCGATGGTGGCCGAGGCCAGCAGGAAGACCGGGTCGGCGCCGTAGCGTTCCAGCAGACGCCGGAGCCGGCGCAGGACCAAGGCGACGTGGCTGCCGAACACCCCGCGGGCCACGTGCGATTCGTCGATGATCACCACGCGGCACCGGTGCAGGACATCCGCCCACTGCCGATGGCCGCCGAGGAGCGAAGCGTGGAGCAGGTCCGGGTTGGTCAGCACCCAGTTCGCGGTCCGTCGCACGGCTTCGCGTTCGGGCAGCGAGGTATCACCGTCGAGGACCGCGGCCCTAAGCCATGGCAGGCGGAGCTGGCGGAGCGCCCGCAGCTGGTCGTGCGCGAGCGCCTTGGTGGGGGACAGGTGCAGGACCACGGACCGGTCGTCCTCGTACAGCGCTTCGAGCGCCGGAAGCTGGTAGGCGAGGCTCTTGCCGGATGCCGTCCCCGTGGCCACCACGACGTGTTCACCCGCCCGGGCGCGGGAACGGGTCTCCGCCTGATGTATCCACAGCTCCTCGACGCCGCTCGCGCGGAGCGTCTCCGCCAGTGCACCGGGGAGGTCCTCTGGCAGCGGGACGGTGCGCGCACGCCGTGCCGGCAGGCGTTCGAGGTGGACGAGTCCACCAGCATCAGCGGCGTCGAGGTCGAGGACCAGGCCGTCGCGGTCGTGCTCGCCGCCTGCGGGGCGGCCGCTCGCCGTACGGGCGAGGAGCTCGAGCACGTCTCGGGGGTCGATCGGCGTCCTCGCAGCTCGGGCCGGGTCCCCGCGACGCTACCCCGAGCTCCTCATCGGAGTCGGGACCGGGGGTGCGAGCATGGCCGGCTCCCGCGGCTCCCGCGGCTCCCGCGGCTCCCGCGGTTCCCGGGCTCCCGCGGCTTCCGCGGCTTCCGCGGCGCGTCGGTGCTCACTAGCGTTGGGCCGTGGGCAGGAGGGCCGTGGTGAAGCTACTGGACATCGATGTCGCGGAACGAGCCGGATGGACGGTGATCGTCGTGTCCGGTCAGCTCGACGTCGCCACCGCGCCGGAGATGCGACAGGTCCTGAAGGAAGCCCAGTACGACGACCGCCAACACCTCGTCGTCGACCTGACGGGGCTCGAGTTCCTCGACTCCTTCGGGCTCGGGGTGTTGGTCGGTGCGCTCCGGCGGGCGCGGATGCGCGGTGGCCGCTTCGTCCTGGCCGGACCGAACGCCCGGATCCGGGAGATCCTCGAGGTGACCGAGTTGGACCGGATCTTCCAGTTGGCCGCTGATGTCGCCACGGTCGTGGATGGCGGCGCCCCTCAGGGGTGACCCCCGGCCCCGACCCCCGGCCCCCGGCCTCGGCCCCCGACCCTCGGCCCCGGCCCCGCCCCCCGGCCCCGACCCCTCGGTGCGGGTCCCGCCGTCGGGATGCGTCGGCGCAGCGGCTCACTAGCATCGCGACCACGGGGTGATCGGTCCTCGGCCAGGACCTGGTCGATCACGGCGATGGTCGCTCAGTGAACCCGGGGGAGCAGGAGCGAGCGTGGATCTCGATGAGCGCACGCTGAAGAGCGTCTCCGCGTACGACGAGCATGCGCGCGCCTATCAGGAGTCGCTCCGCCTACGTCGCCCGGTGGCCGACGTCCGACGGTTCGCGGACAAGGCCCGTCGCGGCGACCTCGTGC
This sequence comes from Nitriliruptoraceae bacterium, assembly GCA_040904745.1. Taxonomy (GTDB): domain Bacteria; phylum Actinomycetota; class Nitriliruptoria; order Nitriliruptorales; family Nitriliruptoraceae; genus T1Sed10-7. Next base: position 13,057 of record JBBDSW010000175.1, on the reverse strand, counting down.
TCGACGCGGGCTGTGGTCCGGCCAACGATCTCCGTCTCCTGCGGGATGCGGGAGTGCATCCGGTCGGGGTGGACCTGTCCCTCGGCGCGCTGCGTGAGGCGAGGATGTTGCTCCCCCGCCATCCGTTGGTGCAGGCGCCCTTGCACGACCTGCCGTTCGTACCCCGTTCCTTCGGGGGATTGTGGCTGTCCGGCAGCTTCACGCACCTGCCCAGAGCGGCGTGGCGTGCCACGTTCGAGGCGTTGCTCGGGCTCCTCGACTCCGGCCCGGTCTACCTCGCTGCCTACCGGGGAACGGCGGATCTGGTCGCCGACGACGACCCGGTCCTCGGCCGTGTCCACGTCTCCGCGGTCACCGAGGCGGAGCTGACGGGGCTGTGTCGCGCCTACGGCCTCCAGGATGTGTCGGTCGAGGTGCGTCCGGACCCGATCCGGGACCGAGCCCGACCATGGGTGGTCGCCCTCGGGGTCCTCCGGCGCTGACCGCCATGCACCCCGCGGTCACTCACGCGAGGTCGTGGATCTGGCGGAGCAGGGGTCTCGCGGCGATCTGAAGCGGTCGGACGACGAGGTCGGCTCCGGCCGCACGGAGAGCAGCGGCGGTCTCGTCGTCGTTCGCCGCGACCGCGATCCGACACCCGTAGCCGGAGTCGCGGAGCGAGGCAAGCAGGTGCAGGTTGGCGTCCCGGCTCCGCAGCGTGCTGATGACCCACCGCGTTCGTGACAGTCGGAGTCGCTCCGGCAGGTCCGGATCCTCCGCATCGCCGTAGACGACGGGGACGTCCCAGTCCTTGCTGTCCACGCTCCGGGGATCGAAGTCGACGCCGAGGACCTCGTCCCCCGCCTCGACGAGTTCCTTGAGCACGGTCGATCCGAACCGGCCGAGCCCCACCACCACGTACTCGGGTTCCGGCCGTTCCTCCTCGAGGTCGATGTTGGCGGTCGGCTGCTTGCGTTCGAAGGGACGGAGTAGGGGTTCGATGCGGTCGAAGATCGCATCCGATCCGTAGATCAGGTAGGTCGACGCGCTGATGGTGATCAACCCGACGGCAGTGACGAGGCCGACCACCTCGCTGCCGATCTGCCCCTGGCTGACGCCGAGGGCGACCAGGATGAGGGAGAACTCGCTGATCTGGGCCACCGTCAATCCGGCCTTGAACGACACCCGCTTGCGGTAGCCCAGGATCCCCATGATGATCATCACGATGATCGGATTGCCGATCAGGACGAACAGGCTGAACAGCACCGCTGCCCCGATCTGGTCGAGAGCGCTGCTCAGCTCGAACTGGGTGCCGAGTTCGATGAAGAAGAACACGAGCAGGAAGTCGCGCAGCGTGGAGAGCCGGCCGCTGATGGCTTCGCGGTAGGGGGTCGATGCCAGGGACATACCTGCGAGGAACGCTCCCACCTCCTCGCTGAAGCCCAGGAGGTTGGACACTGCTGCCAGGGTCACCGCCCAGGTCACCGCGGCCAGGACGAGAAGCTCCGAGGAGCGTGCGAACAGGTGGGCGACCCGCGGGGCGACGTACCTCCCGATCAGCCAGATGGCCACGAGCAGCAGCGCCCCGCGGATGATCACGGTGATGAAGCGGGAGACGATGTCTTCGGTCCCGTCACCACTGGCCGTGATGGCGATCATCGCCAGGACGACCACGATGTCCTGCACGATCAGGAACCCGAGGGCGATGCGGCCGTGGAGGTCGTCCAGTTCACGCTTGTCGGTGAGCAACTTGACGATGATGATCGTCGACGAGAAGGTCAGCGCGACGGCGATGTAGATGGCCGGAAGCGGCGCGAAGCCCAGGGCGAGGGCGAGGAAGAACCCCACGACCGCGGTGAACACCACCTGGCCGAGCCCGGTCGCGAGAGCGACCGGTCCGAGCTTGGAGACCAATCGCACGTCCAGCTTCAGCCCGACCACGAACAGCAGCAGGGAGATCCCGATCTTCGCCAGCAGTTCGATCTCCGAGGTGGCCTCGACCAGGCCGAACACCTCCGGTCCGACGGCGATGCCGGCCGCGAGCAGGCCAACGATCATGGGCTGACGCAGGACCAGCGCCAACAGGCCAGCCGCGACGGAGACGGTGAGCACGGCCGCGATCTGTTCGAAGGTGCCGAGATCCATCGCTCACCTCCGATCCGTACGGGCTACCGACGCTAGCTTCCGGGCGGTGCCGTGGTCGGACCGATCTCGCGTGCGCGGTGGCTGTCGAGCCAGCGCATGGCTGGGCGTGCCGTGAGTCCATGGATCACGAGCGAGGTGAAGATCACCACCGCGGTGAGCGCCCACAGTGCCGTGGGGTCTGCCACCTCGGCGTGGTTGAGCCCGTAGGCGAGGTAGTAGAGGGCGCCGAGTCCCCGGATGCCGAAGAAGGCGATCATGGCGCGTTCGGGGGCGCTGGCGCGTTGGTAGCCGAGCAGGCCGAGCCATCCGGCGACCGGCCGGACGATCAGGATCAGGAGGAGCGCCAGGAGCACCATCTCGACGGTCACGGCTGCCGCGAGTCCGTCGACGAACGCCGCTCCGAGCGCCAGCAGCACCACGCTCATGGCGAACAGTTCGAGCTGCTCCGCACCCTCGTGCAGGTGGTCGTGGACCGCGTTGACCCGCTCCGTGTCACGCACGACGTAGGCGGTGACGAACACCGCGATGAAGCCGTAGGCGCCGAGGACCTCGGTGATCCCGAACGAGACCAGGGTGAAGGCCAGCGCCATCACGGCCGGTGCGAGCCCCTCTCCCTCGCTGAGCATGCCCGGGTGGCCCCTGCGTCCGACCAGCCTGATGGTGAGCCATCCGAGGGCCTTGCCGATCAGCCACCCGAAGAGGACACCGCCGGCGACCTTGTAGCCAACGTCCACCCGCAGCCAGTGCCAGAACCAGTCGGACGGAGCGCGGGTCACCGCTGCCAGCAGGATCGCGAGGTTCACGAAGGGGAACGCGAGGCCGTCGTTCAGCGAGGACTCGGAGGTCAGTCCGAACCGCACCTCATCCGGTTCGTCGGCGTGTGCATCCCCGGTCGTTGGCGGTCCGGTCTGGACATCCGCCGCGAGCACGGGATCGGTGGGCGCGAACGCGGCCCCGAACAGCACGGCCGCCGCCGGCGCCAGGCCCACCACCCACCAGCCGAGCCAGGCGGCGGCCGCGATCGACAGCGGCATCGTGATGGCCAGCAGCCGCCATGTCGACATCCAGCCGCGCCAACTGATCCGCCGGTCGATCGACAGGCCGAGGCCGGTCAGCGCGACGATCACCGCGAACTCCGCGAGGTGCTCGGCGGCGAAGCCGTGTGTGACGGGATCGAACAGCCCGTCCTCCGACACGCTCGGTAGCAGCATCCCGACCCCGATGACGGCCACGGGGAAGGAGATCAGCCGGTCACGCAGCAGCAGCGGGAGCACGACCGCCGCGAGCGCCAGCAGGCCGATGATGGTGAGGACGAGGTGGTACATGGGCGCCCCCTCGTCTCTGCGACCTGCCGGTCCGGAGCCAGCACGTTACTCAGGCGTCGGCCTCCGGGCCGTCGGCCCGGTTGGGATCGGCGTCCGGTCGCCGTCCCCGCCGCGGAGACATGGCGGATCCGACCGTGCCGCACCGGGCCACTCGCGCACGCGACACGCAGGCCCATCCGGGGAGGATGGGCCTGCGTCCTCGTGTGGGCGGGTGGTGCCGGGTACGTACCACCTGCCGCTCCGGCTCGCCCCTAGGCGATGAACACCGGCGCGAAGACGAGCGCGACGATGGTCATCACCTTGATGAGGATGTTCATCGCCGGACCGGAGGTGTCCTTGAACGGGTCACCGACCGTGTCGCCGGTGACGGCGGCCTTGTGGGCCTCGGAGCCCTTGCCACCGTGGTTGCCGGCCTCGATGTACTTCTTCGCGTTGTCCCACGCACCACCGGCGTTGGCCATGAAGATGGCCAGCAGGAAGCCGGTCACCAGTGCACCGGCCAGCAGGCCACCGAGCGCCTCGGCGGAGATCAACAGCCCCGTGGCGAGCGGGAGGAGGATCGCAAGCGATCCGGGCAGGATCATCTCCCGCAGGGATGCCTTCGTGGAGATGTCGACGCACTTGGTGTAATCGGCCTTGACGCCCTCCTTGCCCTCGCGCAGCCCCGGGATCTCCGCGAACTGCCGGCGGACCTCGACGATCATCTCCTGCGCGGCGCGACCGACGGACTTCATCGTGAGCGCGGCGAAGGCGAAGGTCACGACCCCGCCGAGGAACAGTCCGATGATCACGTCGACGGCCGTGAGGTCGATGACCTCGATGCCGACCGCGGCCGTGAACGCGCGGAACAGGGCCAGTGCGGTCAGCGCCGCCGAGCCGATGGCGAACCCCTTGGCCACCGCGGCGGTGGTGTTGCCCAGCGAGTCCAGCGAGTCGGTGATCTCCCGGATCTCCGGGGGCATGTGTGCCATCTCGGCGATCCCGCCGGCGTTGTCGGAGATGGGGCCGTAGGCGTCGACCGCCACGACCGCGCCGGTCGTGGCGAGCATCCCGATGGCGGCCAGCGCAGCGGCGTAGAGGCCACCGTCGATCCCCATGTCCGGCATCGCCATCAGTCCGAACCAGTAGGAACCACCGATGGCGCCGGCGATCAGGACGACGGAGGCGACCGTGGAGATCATCCCTTCGGCGATCCCGGCGATGATCACGGTCGCCGGTCCCGTCTCGGCCTGTTGGGCGAGCTTCTTCACGGGCGTGTAGTGGTCCGAGGTGTAGTACTCGGACGCGAAACCGATGGCGTAGCCGACGATCAGCCCGAGGACGATCGGCATCCCGAGGTAGATCGGCTGCTCGACCGCTTCGACGTCGCCGAAGACCCAGATGGCACCGAGGACCGACGTGATGGCCGTCAGGACCATGGCGACGTTGGTGCCGAGGTGCAACTGGCTCGACAGGGACTTCCCCTTCCGGCCGCGGACGAGGAACGCACCGAGGATCGAGGCGAACATCCCGATGGCACCGACGAGCAGCGGGAAGACGAAGGTCGTCTCCTGGAGCGCGTTGAAGGTCTCCTCCACCTCGACGGTCCCGGGGACGAGCCCGCCGAACAGCAGCGCGGCCAGCACCATCGGGGCAACGATCGAACCGGCGTAGGACTCGAACAGGTCGGCGCCCATCCCGGCGACGTCGCCCACGTTGTCGCCGACGTTGTCGGCGATGGTGGCGGGGTTGCGCGGGTCGTCCTCGGGGATGCCGGCCTCGACCTTGCCGACCAGGTCCGCGCCGACGTCGGCCGCCTTGGTGTAGATGCCGCCCCCGATGCGGGCGAACAGTGCGATCGAGGAGCCGCCGAGCCCGAAGGTCGCGACCACCTGGAAGGCGTCGTCGACACGGAGGACCTGGACGAACAGCAGGTAGGCCAGCGAGATCCCGAGGAGCCCGAGTCCGGCCACCGTGAAGCCCATGACCGCACCACCGCGGTAGGCCAGTGGGAGGGCCTTGCCGGCGCCGGCGCGGGCCGCCTCGGCCGTGCGCACGTTGGCGGCGGTGGCGATGCGCATCCCGATGAACCCGGCGATCGCGGAGAAGACCGCTCCCATCACGACGCCGATCGAGCCCCAGGGACGGAGCGTCGGTAGCGCGACGAAGACGACGACCGTCAGCGCCGCCACGAAGATGGCGATCGCGCGGTACTCGCGCCGCAAGAACGCCATCGCACCGTCGCGGATCGCCAGCGCGATCTCCTGCATCACCTCGTTGCCGGGATCGGCGGCGTTCACCACCTTGGCGAAGTAGGCCGCCAGCAGCAGTCCGGCGACGGACGCCGCGATGGCGAGGTAGGGGATGAGTTCCATCGGGCGGTGCCTTTCGGTCGGCCCGGCGCCTGCGGAGCATGCCGGCGGGGCGGGAGCGTGTTGCCGGGCGGTCCCGCGTGGCTGCGCTCGGCTCCGGGCGCATCGGGCGGGTCGGTTGGTCGGGGATCGGCGACGGCGGCTCGCGCTGTGGTCGGCCGCGGCGCGGGCCGCCGGAGCACCACCGGGGACGCCCGGTGGGGCATCCGAGCACGAGAGAGGACGGGTCCGTACTGCACATGGCCCGCCTGCCAACCCGGGAGCCTAATCGTTCCTGACGGGGTGGGCCCCCACACGGCGGGCTTCCGGGGCCGTCGCGGCGCCAGAGTGAGGACGATGCGATGCGTTCGCCGTGCGATGGGCGCTCTGGATGGGCGGTCGCCACGGGGTCCCCCTTCGGGGACCCCGCGGCCCTCGACCACCCCGACGGCGCCATGCGAGCTGCCCATCGGGGTTGACACGGGTCGTCTTCCGGCCCACCTTCCGCCATCCGCTGGGTTCCGTTGTGCATCACCTGCGGCGGGTCCGGCGGCGGGTTCGTCGGTCTCGCCGCCCGGTGGAGGACGCGTGGCACCGTGCCATCGTGTGCTCCCCTGACCGGCGTCCCGGCCCGCCGAGCCCGTTCAGCGCCGACGCCGCCCATCCCCGAAGGAGCGCCCCACCCGTGGCCGAGAACCTCGTCATCGTCGAGTCGCCCGCCAAGGCGAAGACCATCGAGCACTATCTGGGTCCGGGCTACGAGGTGCTCGCTTCGTACGGCCACATCCGCGATCTGCCGCGGTCGGACTTCGCCATCGAGTTCGACGACGGCCGGTGTGAGCTCGTCTACGAGGTCCCGGAGTCGTCGAAGAAGCACGTCGCAGCGCTCCGCAAGGCTGCCAAGGACGCGAAGACCGTGTGGCTGGCGCCGGACCTCGACCGCGAGGGTGAAGCGATCGCCTGGCACGTCGCCGAGGTGCTCGACCTGGACCTCGACCAGACCAACCGGGTCACGTTCGACGAGATCACCGAGCCAGCCATCCGCGAGGCCTTCGAGGCGCCCCGGCGCCTCAACTCGGCGCTCGTGGACGCCCAGCAGGCGCGTCGGGCCGTCGACCGCATCGTCGGCTACCGACTGTCCCCGGTGCTGTGGCGTGCGGTGTCCTCCGGCATCTCGGCCGGGCGTGTCCAGTCGGTTGCGCTCCGGATGATCGTCGATCGTGAGGATGAGATCCGTGCGTTCGTCCCGGAGGAGTACTGGACCTTCCCGGCGCGATTCTCCCGTCAGGCCGACGCCCCACCGGAGATCGACGCCCGCTTGTTCGCGGTCGGACCCCAGCGGGTCGTGAGCCCCAAGGACCTCGCGGACAAGAGTGACGCCAAGCGGGCCGAGCTGCTGGTGATCCGATCCGAGGAACAGGCCACCGCGATCGCCGAGCGTGCCCGGTCCCTGGACTACACGGTCGCCGAGGTCCGCCGCACCGAGGCCAAACGCCAGCCGAAGCCGCCGTTCAAGACCTCGACGCTCCAGGGTGAAGCCTCCAAGTACGGGTTCAGCGCACGACAGACCATGGCCGTCGCCCAACAGTTGTACGAGGGGATCAACCTCGGTGGTGAGCAGGTCGGGCTGATCACCTACATGCGTACCGACTCCCTGAACCTGTCGGATCAGGTGCTCGGGGAGATCCACTCCCACGTGCGCAAGGCCTACGGCGAGCGGTACACGATCGACAAGAGCCGCCGGTTCAGCGGCCGTTCCAAGGGCGCCCAGGAGGCGCACGAAGCGATCCGGCCGACCTCGATCGCCCGCACTCCGGAGAAGGTGCGCAGGTACCTGAAGCCCGAGCAGGCACGGCTCTACGAGCTGATCTGGAAGCGCACGGTCGCCACCCAGATGGCGCCGGCGGTCTTCGATCGGGTGTCGGCGGACGTGGTCGGCGGAGCCGGCGACGACACCTTGACCTTCCGCGTGACCGGCCAGGTCGAGCGGTTCGACGGCTTCCTGCGCGCCTACCGGGCGGTCCGTGACGAGGACGAGAGCGACGACGAGGTGGCAGAGTCCCTGCCGGAGCTCGACGAGGGCCAGGTGCTCGACCTCGCCGAGTTGACGCCGGAACAGCACGAGACCTCACCTCCACCTCGCTACTCCGAGCGGACCCTGGTCGAGGCCCTGGAGGAGGAGGGCATCGGCCGGCCGTCGACCTACGCGTCGATCATCTCCACGCTCGAGCAGCGGGAGTACGTCCGCAAGGAGTCGCGCCGCTTCTTCGCCACCCCGCTCGGCGAGGTGGTCGTCTCCTTCCTCGCGGCTCATTTCCACGAGATCGTCGACATCGGGTTCACCTCCCGGATGGAGTCGACGCTCGATGAGATCGCGGCTGGTCAGGAGGACTGGAGCGCCACGGTCCGCCGTTTCCTCGACGAGGTCGACGAGTGGGTCCGGGAGCGCAAGCCGGAGCGCCCGCGGCTCCCGCTCTACCAACCGACCGACTGCCCGATCTGTGGGGCAGCGATGGAGCGGGTCTTCTCGGGCAAGTCCAAACAGTGGTTCGCCTCGTGCAGCCGTTGGCCCGACTGCGACGGGACGCTGCCGCTCGAGGAGGACGGCTCCGTCGGCGAGCCGGAGCCGGAACCAGAACCCGACGAGTCCATCCGCTGCCCGGAGTGCGGCAAGCCGATGCTCCGCCGGACGGGTCGCTACGGGGTGTTCTACGGCTGCGTCGACTACCCCAAGTGCAAGGGCATCCGCAACGTCCAGCAGCGGTTGATGTACCGGACCGACGGCGGCGAGGTGGTGCCGTTCCGCTCACCCACCGATCCGGAGCACAGCTACCTCGAACGTCGGGTGTCGCGCTACGGCAAGCCGTTCGTCGGCTCGACCGGGTACCCGGAGGACTCGTTCGCGGTGTGGTCCCTGCCGATCTCCTCGCCCTGCCCGGAATGCGGTGCGCCGTTGCGCCCACCGCCGAAGAACCGCAAGGAGCCGGTCGCGATCTGCACGCATCCGGACCGCAACCACGTGTTCGCGCTGGAGGACTTCGAGGTCCCGTCGGTGGCGACGTGGACCGTGATCGACGGGGTTCCTGCCTACGACCCGGAGCTCGGCGGGGAGCCGCTCGATACCGAGGAGGTGCCACCCCCGATCCCGATGACGTTCACCGGCACGCAGTCCCCGCCGGCCAAGAAGAAGTCGAGCAAGCGCTCCAAGAAGGGCGGCGGCAAGAAGGCGGCCGCCAAGCGGTCCGGCGCCAAGAAGTCGACTGCCAAGAAGACCGCCACGAAGAAGACCGCCACGAAGAAGGCGAACGCGACGAAGAAGGCGAACGCGACGAAGAAGGCGA
>JBBDSW010000175.1:0-3837 GCA_040904745.1 Nitriliruptoraceae bacterium | reverse complement strand
ACGAAGAAGGCGAACGCGACGAAGAAGGCGAACGCGACGAAGAAGGCGAGCACGAAGAAGACCAGCGCCAAGGACCCCGGCAGGCGGTAGCGGCCCCCCACCATCCACGGCGACCTCCTCGCGGAACATGTCCGCCACGGTCCCGGGGTGACGCCCTCATCGGGCACTCGTGCCACGGCCCACGGCGGTCGTCGGTCACGGTCCGGTCGCCTGTCCGGATGGCCACCCGGATGCCCTGTCCCCCCGGCGGTACGGTGCACGGATGAGCGAGCACGACCAGGGGGCGCAGGGCCCCATGCACCAGCGGCAGAGGGGCACCCTCTCGGCCTACCGAGAGCTGCTCCGGAACCGGTCGTTCCGCAACCTCGCTCTGGCCACGCTCACCTCGGCGATGGGCGACTGGATGGGTTTCCTCGCCATCATCGCCCTGACCGCCGACATCCTCGGGCCGACCCGTGCTGCCGCCTTCGCGGTGTCCGGGGTGATGATCGCCCGGGTCGTTCCGAGTCTGCTGCTCGGCCCGGTCGCGGGCGTCTTCGTCGACCGCTGGGACCGCAAGCGGGTCCTCATCGCCACGGACATCGGTCGAGGTTCGATCATGGCGTTGATCCCGTTCACCAACGAGGTCCTCACCCTCGTCCTGGCGACGCTGATCATCGAACTGATGTCGGCCCTGTTCGCCCCCGCGAAGGACTCGGTGCTGCCGACCCTCGTCCGTCAGCGTGACCTCGTGGCGGCCAACCAGGTCAACCTGCTGGTCACCTACGGGACCCTGCCGGTCGGCGCGGCCGTCTACTCCGCGTTGCTGGCCCTCACCGTGTCGGTGGCGCCCGAGGGCAGCTTCATCGCGGGCCGTCCGCTGGCGATCCCGATCTGGTTCAACGCGCTCTCGTTCTGGGTGTCCGCCGCGTTGCTGCTGGGGTTGCGTGTGCCCTCGCGCGGGCCGTTCCGGAGCAGCGATGGAGGCGGGGTCAGCGCCTGGACCTCGCTCAAACAGGGCTTCCGGTTCGTCGGAACGCAGCCGGTGATCCGCGCCCTCATCTTCGGCGTGATGGTGGCCTTCGCCGTCGCGGGTGTGGTGATCACGACCGGTGAGTTCTTCGCGAACCTGTTGAACACGGGCCCGTCCGGTTACGGGATCCTGGTCGCCATCGTCGGCGCCGGACTGGTCGTCGGGCTGCTCCTGGCTGAGCCGTTGACGCACCGCATCGAACCGGAGCGCCTGTTCGCTCCCGGGATCGGGGCCGCCGGCGTCGCGCTGCTGGTCACCGCCGTCATGCCGAACCTGTGGGCGGTCGTCCTGCCCGCGCTGGTCATGGGTCTCGGCGCCGGGGTGTCCTTCATCTGTGGCTACACGATCCTCCAGCGCCGGTCCGAGGACTCGATGCGTGGGCGGACCTTCGGGGCCTTCAACTCGGGCGTGCGGGTGGCGATCTTCGGTTCCAGCGTCGCCGTCCCGCTCCTGATCGGGCTCCTCGGCCGGGAGCGACGGGAGTTCGTCCCCAACGACGCCGGCGCGATGGAGCTGGTCTACCCGTACACGTTCGGTGGTGTGCGGATCACGTTGTTGCTCGGGGGTGTGCTCGCGCTGTTCGGGGCCTTCCTGGTGGGCCGTGCACTCCGTCGGGCGATGCGGCAGGAGTCGGGCATCGAGCTCCCCGTCGACGCCGAGGTGGATGCGACCACGCTGCGGGGGGCGTTCATCGTCTTCGAGGGAGGCGACGGTTCCGGGAAGTCGACCCAGATCCGACTGTTGCGGTCCGCGGTGGAGCGTGCCGGACATCTGGCGGTGGTCACCCGGGAGCCGGGTGGCACCCGGCTGGGTGAGGCGATCCGGGACCTGCTCCTCGCGCGGACACCGGAGGACATGAGCGACCGCAGCGAGGCGTTGCTGTACGCGGCCGCCCGTGCGCAACACGTGCATGAGGTGATCGTGCCGGCACTGCAACGTGGTTCGGTGGTGCTGTGTGACCGTTACGTGGATTCCTCCGTGGTCTACCAAGGCGCTGGGCGGGGTCTCGGCGAGGAGCGGGTGGCCGAACTGAATCGCTGGGCGACGGGTGGGCTCGAGCCGGATCTGGTCGTGCTGCTGGACGTCGACCCGGTGGCCGGTCTCGAGCGGGCGATCGCCGACAACGCACCCGATCGACTCGAATCGGCGGGCATCGAGTTCCACCGACTGGTCCGCAACGCCTACCGCCGACGGGCGGACGCCAACCCGGGGCGGTATCTGCTCCTGGACGCCAGCGAACCCGTCGAGGTGCTGCACGCACGCATCCGTTCGCGCGTGGCATCGCTGATCGGGGTGCCATCGGCGCGCTCGGTGGAGATCGAGCGTGTGCGCAAGTCGCGGGAGGATGCACCGTGACCGACGGCAACCCGTGGGACGAGGTCCTGGGGCAACCGGCTGCGGTCGCTGCCGTTCGCGGCGCTCTGGCCAGGGACGAGGTCGCCCACGCCTGGTTGTTCGTCGGCCCTCGTGAGGTCGGCCAAAGGGAGCTTGCGCGCGCCCTCGGGGCTGCCCTCAACTGCCCGGAACCTCCCACCAACGATGCAGGCTGTGGTCGGTGCTCGACATGCACACGCGTGATGCGTGGGACCCATCCGGCGGTCGTCGCGCTCGAGCCCGAAGGTGCTGGGCACGTCGTGTCCGATGTGCGTGAGGCCTGGATCCCGTCGGCGATGCGCTCACTGACCGAGGGGCGTCGGCGCGTGCTGCGCGTCGTGGCAGCCGATCGGATGAACGAGGCGGCGCAGAACGCGTTCCTGAAGGTGCTCGAGGAGCCTCCGCCGTCGGTGGTGTGGGTGCTCGATGTCGAGGATGAGGGAGCGCTGCTGGACACGGTCGTGTCACGTTGTCGTCGACTCGATCTGGTGCCGTGGGGGCCGGAGGCGATGCGGGACCTCGCGGATCGCCTCGAGGTGCCAGCCACCCGGAGGGAGGCGCTGTCGCGAGCCGCCCTGGGCTCTCCAGAGCGGCTGCGCGCGCTGGCCGACCCGGACGTCGCGGCCGCCCGCGAACGCCACCTCGCGATCATCGATCGTCTGGCGACGGGGGGACCTGGTGTCGTGGTCCCCCTGGCCAAGGAGCTCACCGCCTGGGCCAAGGGGCGAGCTGCGGCCGTCAAGGCTGCCAACGCCGAGGAACTCGCGGAACTCGAGGCGGCTTTCGGCGTCGACGGTGGCCGCGGTTGGCCACCGGGGATCAAGACACGGGTCACACGACGCTTCGAACGTGCCGAGCGCCAGGCGCAGCGCCAGGCGCTGGGGCTCCTCCTCGATGATCTGGCGAGCTACCTGCGCGACCTCGTCGCGGTCAGCTCGGGCAGTGATCCGCAGTACCTGGTCAACGTCGACGTCGAAGCTGGGCTCCGCCGTGATGCGGAGCGCCTCCCGGTGGCTGACGCGGTGCGCGGCCTCGCGGCGGTGGCCGCCTGCCGTGCGGCGCTCGATCGGAACGGCAGTCCGGAGCTGCAGGTGGAGCGGATGCTGTTCCAGCTCGCCCTGCCGATCTACGCCGCCGCGGCCGCCTGACGACCCCGCCTGCCTGACGACCCCGCCTGCCTGACAGAGCAGGCAGGATGCACCGCGCAACCGGTACGCGGTGCATCACCTCCAGGCCACGGATCGTGGATCACTGGCCAGTGGATCGCTCTTCGACGCTGTGCCTGGCGCGTCGCCACACCTTCGCGGTCACCCGACGGTTCGTGCGTCGGGGTTCGTTCAGCCGCTTGGATCTTCGGGTGGTGGTGCGGTCGGTTGCGGATCTCGGTCGGGTCTTCGTCCGGGTGCGGGGCCGGGCGGGGATCCGCGCGGTGGTCCGGGTGCGGGGCCGGG
>JBBDSW010000174.1:15843-19221 GCA_040904745.1 Nitriliruptoraceae bacterium | reverse complement strand
CTTGCCACCGTTGAAGAAGTAACACTTCGAACCCGAGTACAACGCCGCATCGATGGGCATCGCGGCCTCCTAGTGGGGCAGCCGTGGTTCGACGGTCATCGCCAGGCTCCGATCCGGTCAGCCGAGATCTCCGACCGCGCGTGCATCGAGGACCACGGGCGAGCCGATCGTCCCTCGGGGTCCGCGCGCGGCCCGTGGTGCAGTCGGGCCGTCGAACCTGCGTGAGCACCCGGACACGACACGGGCCCACCCCCCGTTGGTTAGCCTCTCCGAACCTTCACCACTTCTACCCCGGTTCCGGCGACCTCGTCAAGGGTGGAGACCGCCGGGGAAGCGGCCGGATCTCACACGGAGCCGGCTGGGAACCGTTCCTCGTTGCGCGCGAGCTTGGTGTCCGCGGCGGCGATCAGGTCGACGTCGAGCACGTCCGCGAGCCGGACCAGGTAGATCAGGACGTCCGCGAGCTCATCCTCGACATCGTCGGCGCGGTCGCCGTCCATGACGGTCGCGGCTTGTTCAGGGGTCAGCCACTGGAAGATCTCGAGCAGCTCACCCACCTCGCCAGCTAACGCCATGGCCAGGTTCTTCGGCGTGTGGAACCGCTCCCAGTCGCGAGCTGCCGCGAAGCTGCGTACGGACGTGGTCAGATCGGTCAGCGTCTGCTCGCTCACGGTTCCTCGTCGTAGTCGTGGTTCTCTTCCGCGGCGATCTCGAGCCCGAGGCGGTCGATGCGGCTCTCGACGAAGTCGCGGGTGGCCTCGTCGGTGAAGTAGACGTAGCAGCCCTTCAACCCGCGGCTCAGCAGCACGCGGTAGGTGTTCTTCACCAGCGCGGTGAACTCCTCCTCGTCCGTGCCACGCTTGAGTCCACCGTCCTTGGAGAACCCCCGTCGTCCGATCCAGCCCTGCCGCGGGCGGTACACCAGGTCGTCTCCGAAGATGACGCCGGCGTAGTCGAACTCGAAGCCCTGCGCGGTGTAGATGCACCCGACCTGATCGATGCCGCCGGGTTCACTGGCCCAGAAGTAGGACTTCGGGATGCCCTCCGCGAGCCCGGTCGCGTTGGGTCGGGCGTTCCAGGGACGGCTCCATCCACCGATCTGGACGTCGTTGACCAGGGTCCCGTCCTCACGCGGATCGGACCATGGCCAGCAGTAGCCGGCGACCAGCCGTGCCGTGTGCCCTTCGTCGGCACGCGCGCGGATGAGGGTGTCGAGCTCCTCCGGCGAGTCGACGAGGCGGAAATCGAAGTTGTCGTCCCCGCCCCACATCGGGGTGTCCGTCCGGCGGATGTCGAGCGTGCGCTCCACCCACCGCACGAACGCGTCCGAACCGCCGCAGCGGAACTGGGCGTCCAGTTCGTGGTCGTGGACCTCCGCGCCGTGCTCGGCGGCGAGCCGTTCGATGTCGTCGCTGTTGCCGATCTCGTCCCGCTTCACCGCCTGCATGTCATCGATGAAGAACACGGCGACGCGCGCGACCGACAGCAACTCGTCCAGCTGGGGTCGGTCGGGGTCGATCGCGTTCTTCTTGCGGAACCGGTCCCAGGAGTGCTTGCGGATCCGGTGCGCCTCGTCACAGACCAGGACGTCCAGGGTGTCGTCCTCGGCGTTGAGGTAGGAGTTGAAGAAGCGGAACAACCCACTGGCCCGGGTGCCGACGCGGCGGCGGACCGTGTTGGTGAACGCGGCGGATCCGGTGGCGTGATGCACGGCGTAATCGTTGGCGGCCAGCTCAGCGACGAGGTTGAGCGCGATGACCGACTTGCCGGTGCCCGGTCCGCCCCGGACGACGAACACCGCACGGGTGCCGAGGTCGCGGGCTTCGGCCACCTTGGCGAGGATCGTCTTGAACACCACCTGCTGTTCGTCCAACAGCACGTAGGACGGCTCCCCCTTGATCATCGCGGCGGTGTGGTCCAGCAGCTTCTTATGGGGTCGGTACTTCCCCTCGCGGACGTCCCGCAGGACGCCGAGACCACGCCCGTCGCCGAGGTGGTCGTCGAGGAAGCGCACCAGCTCGGTGACGCGGTCACCGGCGAACAGCGGGTAGACGCCGAGGATGTTGGCGTGTCGCGGGTTCAGCAGCTCCGACTGGTCGTCGTGGTGGAAGTCGTGGAGGTAGGCGCAGGCCCGCAGCTGCACGTTTCCGTCGTGGAAGGTGTCGTGCGTGTCCGCGAGGTACTGCCGGTACTGCCCGACCTGGGCGGAGGGGTGGAGCTGCTCCTTCATCCCGCGGCCGTAGCGCACGGTGACCATGTCCTCGACCCGCGAGGGCTGGACGTCGTCGCTCCACTGCTTGAGCTCGACGATCACCGCTGCAGGGCGACCGTCACGGTCGTGACCGGTGATCATCGCGTCCAGCCGCTTGGAGGTGAGTGGCAGCTGGAACTCGAGCAGGAGGCCATGGTCGCGCAGATCACCGAGTTCGATCGCGTTGGCCAGTGCCCGCAGGGAGTTCCGCCACGAGCGGATCTCGCTCTCCGGCGGCCGGTAGCCGTAGTGGTCGAAGAACGCACGGGTCAGGTTCGCGGCGATCTGGTTCTGTTTCTCGTCCTCGACGAAGGCGCTCGTCGTGCCCCAGTACAGCTCAGCCACGGCGACTCCCCGGATCCGCCGCGCGAGCCTACTGGTGCATGTCCGGATGAACCGGCCCGGTCGCGTGGCGTCCTCGACGCGGGGAAGGGAGGTGGGTTCCCGTCGTGTCGCTGACGCGCGCAGCGTGCATGGGCCGGGCCGGGGTCGGCCGACCAGGACCGCGCGGCCGTTACCTTCGTTCGCGACGTTCCATCGTGCGCCCGGTGAACGACCGCCGGGTGGGCGCGGATCACCACCGACGACGGGCTGTCCTGTGCGACTCCTTCGACCGCTGCGGGCCATGCTCGCACTCCTCCTCGCTGCTGCGCTGCTTCCCGCGGTCGTCGCGCCGTCACCAGCGGTGGCGGCCAGCTCCGCGGCGTGTCCCGGTGACGAGGTGCCGGCGACCGGCTTCGGCGACACGCGCACGTCCGTGCACCGGGTCGCCATCGACTGCGCGGCCTGGTGGGGACTCGTCGCGGGGACCAGCGAGACCACCTTCGTCCCGGCTGGCGATGTGACCCGCGGGCAGACCGCCGCCATGGTCGCCCGGATGCTGCGTTCGACGGGCGTCGCACCCTCAGAGGTCCCGTCCGCCGGGTTCACCGACACCGACGGGAACGTCTTCGAGGAGGACATCGACCTCCTGGCCTCGCTCGGGATCGTCTCCGGTGCCTCCGACACCACCTTCGAGCCGGAAGCGCCCGTCACCCGGGCCCAGATGGCCTCCATCATCAGCCAGACCTTCGAGCTGGCCTACGAGGACCCGCTGCCCGACGAGCCGGTCCTCTTCATCGATGTCA
>JBBDSW010000174.1:9274-15743 GCA_040904745.1 Nitriliruptoraceae bacterium | reverse complement strand
GCCAACACCATCATCGCCCAGGTCGCCCGCCGCCACGACGCCTACTACGACTCCGACGTCCTGCCGCGCACCGCGGATCCGAACATCTCGGCCGACTTCGATGTGCTCGCGGCGCTGATCTCGGCCGCGCACGCCCGCGGCATCGAGGTCCACGCCTGGTACGGGGTCGCTCCGACGTGGCACGACGTGTACAAGGACCTGCCTGCACCGGACGGCTGGATCGCGACCGAGCATGGTCTCAACGCGCCCGAGGAGGATCGGTGGGTCACCCGGACCCACGAGGGTGACTGGTTGACCTACCTCGACCCGGGCGTACCAGCGGTCCGTACCCATGTCGCGGCCGTCGTCGGCGAACTGGCGGACCGCTACCTCGTCGATGGCATCCACCTCGACTACGTCCGCTATTCCTATCCCTGGGCCCAAACCGGGTACAACCCGAAAGCGCTGGAGGCCTACCGCGCGGAGACGGGGGCCATCGGCACGCCGGACCCGGACGATGCCCGATGGAGCGACTGGCGGCGCAAGCAGACCCACGAGATCGTCCGCGCCGCGAAGCGGGCCACGCTCGCCAGTGGTCGCGACATCACGCTGTCCGCGGCGGTGATCAGCTGGGGGGACGGGCCGCCGACCCCCGACCGGGCCGGCTTCCAGCGTTCGACCCCCTACAACCGGGTCCTGCAGGACTGGGACCGTTGGGTGCGCGAGGGGTCCCTGGACGCGGTGATGCCGATGAACTACTTCGACGATGACGACGATACGGAGGAGCGCCGGTTCGACGAGTGGCTCGCCTACGAACGGGCGCTGGCCGCGGCGAGCGACGACGTGGCGGTCATCCCCGGGCCGGGCGGCTACCTGAACGAGCCCGACAACGCGTTGTCGCAGGTGCGTGAGGCGATGCGGGTGGACGGCGCTTCCATCTACTCCTACCAGCAGCCGACCGTGGACGGCTCGCGGGCGATCTGGCAGCGCCTCGCACAGACCCGGTGGGGCTACCACCCACAGCGGTGATCGGCATGGCTCCGTCGGGACGTCAGGCGTGGACCGGAGCCGGGATCTCCACCACCAGGTGGGCTCCGCGCGAGCGGTCTTCGACCCAGGTGCGGCCCCCGTGTAAGCGGGCGAACTCGCGCACCAGCGCCAGACCCACGCCGGTCCCCGGCTGCGGATGATCGGGGTGTGCGCGGTAGAAGGGCTCGAAGACCCGCTCGCGTTCGTCCGCGGGGATACCGGGTCCGTCGTCGACGACCTCCAACCGGAAGCCGCCGCCGTCCCACGGTGAGAGCCGCACCTGGATCTCTCCGTCGGGCGCGTACTTGTCGGCGTTCTCCACGAGGTTGGCGACGATCCGCCGCCGCTGGGTCGGGTCAACGATGGCGCGCAGCTCGGCGGGGCAGTCCAGGCGGGTCCGCGTCCGTGCGGGCAGCGTCGACAGCACCTCCGTCGTCAGATCGATGATGTCGACCTGGTCGGTACCGGCGACCTCGGCCTTCGTCGTTCCCCGCGTCAGTCGGTCGAGGTCGAGGAGGTCGTCCAACAGCGCTCCGAAGCGACCGCCGGCGTCCTCCATCGCCTTCTGGAGCTCTTCCCGGGTGGCGGCATCGGCGTCCGGCCCGATGCGCCGCAGGGTGGCCGCCATGCCGAGTACGACGGTCAGCGGGGTCCGTAGTTCGTGCGAGACCGAGGTCAGGAAGGCGTTCTTGACCTCGTCGAGCCGCCGGAGGTCGGCGGCGGCCCGATGTTCCGCCTCGGCCGCCTCGCGCAGGCGGGCCTCTCGCTCGACCTGCTCGGTGATGTCGACCACCTGGCCTATGAGCTGGATCGGCTCGCCCTTGTCGTTGCGCACGGTCGAGACCGTCAGGAGCCCCCAGAGGGTCCGGCCGTCCGGGAGCACGAACCGCTTGGTCAGCGCCGGGTGTGGTTCGTTGCGCGCGCTGGCCTGACCGTAGGCGAGGTCGTCGGCGACGTCGTCCGGATGGGTCACCTCCAGCGTGGTCAGCCCCAGGAGCTCCTCCCCGCTGCGCCCGAGGAACGCGCACAGTGCCGCGTTGACCTCCAGGAACCGGCCATCGAGTCCGATGAGTGCCATCCCGATAGGGGCGCTCGCCATCGCGACGCGGAACCGTGCCTCCGAGGCCATCAGCCGGTGCCGATGCTGCTCCCGCTCGGTCACGTCCCGGCCGACGGTGACGACCTCCCCGCCTTCGGGTGACGGGTGCCACTGATCGACCCATTCGATCCAGCGCTCGGTACCGTCCGCGGTGGGATGGGCACGGATGGTGGTCAGGATCGGCTGGTCGGGCCCCAGCGGCTCGAGATGGTCTCGGACCGCGGCGACGGAATCCTCTGCCAGGACCTCGTCCAACCTACGGCCGATCACCTCGCTCGGTGTCCGGCCGAGATCCGCGGCCTTCGAAGCGTTGCAGTAGAGGACCTCGAGGTCACGGATGCGGTAGCGGGCGACCCACTCGGGCAGCTGATCGAGCATGGCTGCGGGCTGCGTGACGCTGTCGTAGAGACGTTCCCCCGCCCCGTCGTGCAGCGACATCCGACCCTCCCGTCCGTCCGCGCAACCCGGCCCACCATCGTCGCCAGGGGCCCCGGGTGCAAGGGGCGCCTCCGTGAGAGCTCCGGCGGCGAGGTGTGCCGGGCGGCCCTACGGGTCGGTCACACGGCTCGGTTACGGTGATCCATCGAAGGATCGAGGACGAGTGGGCGGCAGGGCGGATCGGCTACCGGACGAGCCGGAGTACGGGTCCGCGCGCCAGCGCGCCGCGCGTTGGGCGGGGACCGCCGAACCGTTGTGGCTCGCCCGATGGGCGGTCCTCTCGTTCCTCGCCGTCGACGGCGTCTGGGCCCTGCTGACCGACCCGCCGGGCGCGGTACCCGTCGCCACCGGGGTCGTGGTCGTGCTCGGGGTCGCGGTCGCCAACGTGGGCCTGCGTGTCGCGAGCCTCCGCGATCCGCGTCCGGAGCGGCTACGCCGGCTCGCGGGCTGGTCGGTCGTGCTCGACGTGGTGCTGGTCACCGCCTTCGTGTGGATCCACGCGGTCGATCACCTGACGGGGCACGTCCTGCTCTACTTCTTCGTCGTCGCCGGTGCGGCCTGGACGTTCGGCCTCGCCGGTGCGCTGACGACCTGGATCGGGGCTGCTCTCCTCACCGGAGCGAGCATGTGGCTCGCCGGAGCACCCGCCGGAACCCGGTCGGAGCCCCGGTTGGTCGTCTCCTACGTGGTCGCGCTGCTGATCGTGGCGTTCGCGGCCGGCCTGCTGTCCGAGCGCGTCTCCGAACGCGAGGTCCGTGTTGCCGAGGCCCTCGCCGAGCGCGATGAGGAGCTGCGGTGGCGTCGCGGGCTCATCGACATGCTCGCCCACGACCTCCGGTCCCCGGTCGCCACCGCCAGCACGAGTGCGGAGCTCCTCGCGACCCGGGCCAGGGAACTGGAGCCGGAACAGCTTGCGGACCTGGCCGAGGCGACACGCCGCCAGCTCCGACGGGGGTTGCGCTTGCTCGACGACCTGCTCGACCTCGGGCGCGCGCGGACCGGAGGGCTCACCCTGCACCCGGAGTCGGTGGACCTCGCAGAGCTCGCACGGAGCACCGTCGCCGAGCTCCCCGACCGCCTGGTGGGCTCCGCCGACGTGCGGGTCGAGTCCGACGGCCCGGTCGTCGCCAACGTGGATCCGGCGCGTCTCTCCCAGGTGCTGTGGAACCTGATGACCAACGCGGCCAAGCACGGGGTACCGCCGATCACCGTCCGGATCCGGATCGAGGGGGATGAGGCGCTGATCGACGTCGCCGACCGCGGCCCGGGCGTGGATCCGACGGTCTCCGGTTCGCTGTTCGAGCCGTTCGTCACCACCGGTGACCACGGCTCGACCGGGCTCGGGCTGTGGATCTCGCGGCTGCTCGTCGACGCCCAGGGCGGTGCGCTGACCTACGACCACCGTGACGGGGAGACCCGGTTCGAGGTGCGGTTCCCGATCGTCAGCTGAGCAACGTCTCGGCCAGCGTGCGGACGTAGCGTTCGTCGGGGCCGGCGGCGGTCAGGGCGGAACGGCCCTCCTGCTCGCGTCCGGCGACCAGTGGCAGCAGCGGTTCGTCCCCGATGGTCACGACCGCCCCGCCGGCCTCCTCGACCAGTAGCGCGCCGGCGGCGATGTCCCACACCTTCGGTACCCGGGCGATCGACGCCGCCGCCACCCCTTCGGCGACGACCGCGAGGTCCAACGCGGTCGAGCCCATCACCCGGGGGTTCAGGGTGAGCCCGGCACCACGGACGCGCTTGGCCGTGCCGGTGGTGAGCATCAGCGGAACGTGGTTGTTGCGCCGGTCGTGCCAGTCCACCGCCGGACGTACCCGCAGTGGCCGGGTGCGCGCCTGGTCATGACGACCGTCCAGCGAGGTGGTGCGGCTGGTCACCTCGGCGCCCTGGCCAACGACGCCGGAGTAGCGCCGTCCCAGCACGGGCGCATCGACCACGCCGAGCACCGGTCGTCCCTCGCAGAGCAGGGCCACCGACACGCACCAGTAGGGCAGCCGGTTGGTGAAGTTGGAGGTCCCGTCGACCGGGTCGATCACCCAGGTCCAGGTCGTGTCCGGGGCGACGGTGCCCCGTTCCTCGCTGAGGATCCCGTGGGCCGGGAAGGCGTCCGCCAGGCGAGCGCGGAGGCGGTCGTCCACCTCGACGTCGGCATCGGTGACCGGCGTGCCGTCGCGCTTGGCGGTTGCCTCCAGATCGCCACTGATGCCCAGCAGCCAGCCCGCCACGTCGTCGAGCGCGGTGGCGAGCACGTCGCGGGCGCGGACAGCCTCGGCTGTGGTGGCCGGCGACGGCGCGGAGGTGGGATCGAGAGCGGACACGGGCGTCACCGTACCCCTCTCGCACCGGGGGCCAGGGGCAGGGAGGCCGCGCTACCGTCGGCACGGGCACGGCAGGCGGCCGGACCCGATGAGGAGCGCCAGGTGGCCAAACGCGTGCGGATGACCGCACAGGAGCGACGCGAGCAGTTGGTCGGCGTCGCCCGCTCCTTGTTCGCCGAACGGGGGTACGAGGCCACCTCGATCGAGGAGATCGCGGAGCGTGCTGGGGTGTCCAAGCCGGTCGTCTACCAGCACTTCGGGGGCAAGGAGGGCGTCTATGCGGTCGTCGTCGACCGTGAGGTGCGACGCCTCACCCTGTCGATCGCGGGCGCCTTCGAGGCACCCAACCCCCGCGCCGTCGCCGAGCATGCCGCCGAAGGGTTCCTCGGCTACATCGAGGAGCACGAGGAAGGTTTCCGGGTCCTCATCCGCGACGCCCCCATCGGCATGACCGGCGGCACCTTCGCCAGCGTCATCTCCGACGTCGCCACGCGGGCCGAGCGCCTGCTCGTGGACGAGTTCGGCGAGCGCAACTTCGATGCGGACAGCGCCCCGATGTACGCGCTGATGCTGGTCGGCGCCGTCGCACTGGTCGGGGAGTGGTGGCTCGAGCATCGCGACTGGCCACGGGAGGCCGTCGCCGCGCACGTCGTGAACCTGTTGTGGCATGGCCTGCGTGGGCTCGACCCCGATCCCGTCTCCCGCTCCAAGACGCGCCGCGAGCGCGAATCACGGGCGGCCGAGCGCGCGACGGCCGAGCACGCCGCGACGGGATCCGCGGAGGCAGCGGCCAGCAACGCCATCGGCGACGAGGTGGACGGGTGAAGGTCGCCGCCGTCCAGCACGACATCGTGTGGGAGGACCGTGCCGCGACGCTGGCCCACCTCGCCCCTCAGGTCGCACGGGCGGCGGCCGGTGGGGCGGAGCTGGTCGTCCTCACCGAGATGTTCGCGACCGGCTTCTCGATGCGCACCCACCACACCGCCGAGGATCTCGATGGTCCGATCGTCGCGTGGCTCGCCGACCGTGCCGCCGCGCACGGGATCCTGCTGGCTGGGTCCCTGGCGCTCCGGCCACCGACCCCGGAGGCCGAGGGGCCGGCGGGGCTGCCGACGAACACGTTCCTGTTGGTCGGTCCGGACGGCGTCGTCGCCCGCTACGACAAGCTGTATCCGTTCTCCTACGCCGGCGAGCACGAACGGTTCCGCTCCGGGGGAGACCCCGTCAGCGTCGAGGTGGCCGGCGTGCGGCTCGGGTTGTCGGTCTGCTACGACCTGCGGTTCGCCGACCTCTACTGGGACCGCGAGCCAGCCGTCGACGTCGAGGTGGTGGTCGCCAACTGGCCCGCGTCGCGTCGCGCCCACTGGCGCACCCTGCTCGATGCCCGGGCGGTCGAGAACCAGACCTACGTCATCGGCGTGAACCGGGTCGGGGACGGTGGGGGGACCTCGTATGCGGGTGACAGCCGGATCGTGGACCCCGCAGGGGAGGTCCTGGTGGCCGGATCGCAGGTGGAGACGATCCTCCAGGCCGAGGTCAGCGCCGAGCGGGTCGCGGAGGTGCGTTCCCGCTTCCCCTTCCGTGCCGATCGTCGGGACCGCTGAGG
>JBBDSW010000174.1:0-9174 GCA_040904745.1 Nitriliruptoraceae bacterium | reverse complement strand
TCGCGGAGGTGCGTTCCCGCTTCCCCTTCCGTGCCGATCGTCGGGACCGCTGAGGTCCCCGGCTACCGTCAGCCCGCTGCCCCCGACCTCTGCTGGAGTCCGTCCCGTGCGTATCGCGCTGGCCACCGCCGCGACCCAGGTCCACACCGACCAGGACGACGCGCCTCTGCTCGCGGCCGCCGCGGCCGCTGGTCACGACGCCGAGCTCGTCGCCTGGGACGATGCGACCATCCGGTGGGAGCGCTACGACGCCGTGCTCGTGCGCACCGCCTGGGACTACCACACCCGACGGGAAGCGTTCGTCGACTGGGCGGCGCACGTGGACGAGGTCACGCGGCTGTTCAACCCCGCCGAGGTGGTCCGTTGGAACACCCACAAGGGGTACCTGCTCGAGCTCGAGGAGCGCGGGGCGCCGGTGGTGCCGACCGCCTGGCTCGCGCAAGGGGACCGGGCCGACCTGGTGGCGCTGGCCGAGCAACGTGACTGGGACGACGTCGTCGTCAAGCCCGCGGTCGGTGCCGGCGGAGATGGGATCTCGCACGTGAGACCCGCCGATGGCCAGGCCGCACTCGACGCACTGCTCGCGACCGGGGACGCGATGGTGCAGCCGTTCCTGCCGACCATCGCCACCGGCGGTGAGCTGAGCATCATCCTCTTCGACGGTGAGGTCAGCCACGCGGTCGTCAAGCGCCCGGCGGAGGGCCAGTTCCTGGTGCAGATCGAACATGGCGGGACCTACGAGCCGCTGCCGTCGGTCCCCGAGGAAGCGGGCGCGCTCGCGCGCTGGATCGTGGAGGCCACCGGGCAGGAACTGCTGTTCGCGCGGGTCGACCTCGTCGCCGACGCGGGCGGCTCCTGGCAGCTCACCGAGCTCGAGGTCACCGAGCCCGGGCTGTACATGCACCTGGTCCCCGGGAGCGCCGAGCGGTTCGTCGCCGCCCTCGAGCGGCGGCTCGCGACCACATGAGCTGATCGTCGGCCTCTGGCCGGCCGGACCCGGAGGATGCTGACCATGCCTGACCTGTTCGATCCGCTGTCGTTGCGTAGCGTGACCTTGGACAACCGCATCGCTGTCTCTCCCATGTGCCAGTACCAGGCGACCGACGGGCTGGCCAACGACTGGCATCTCGTCCACCTGGTGTCACGCGCGGTCGGTGGTCACGGGCTCGTGCTCGTCGAGGCAACCGGGATCGAGCCGGAAGGTCGCATCTCGCCCGGCTGCCTCGGCCTCTGGAACGACGAGCAGGCCGACGCCCTGGCCCGCATCACCCGACAGCTCCGCGCCCACGGGAGCGTCCCCGGGCTCCAACTCGCCCACGCCGGCCGGAAGGCCTCGACCGCTCTTCCATGGGAGGGCAAGGGCGCACTCACCGAAGCACACGGGGGGTGGCCGGTCGTCGGGCCGAGTCCGATCGCCTTCGACGATGGCTACCCGGTGCCGAACGAAGTCGGGGTCGACGACATCGCCAGGTTGGTCACCTCGTTCCGGGCCAGCGCGGTCCGTGCCCTATCCGCCGGCTTCCAGCTGCTCGAGGTGCATGCGGCGCATGGGTATCTGTTGCACAGCTTCCACTCACCGCTGTCCAACGCCCGCACCGATGCCTACGGCGGTGACCACGACGGGCGGACCCGGTTCACCCGGGAGGTGGTCCGTGCGGTCCGGGAGGTGTGGCCGGAGGAACTCCCGCTGGCGGTCCGGCTGTCGGTCACGGACTGGCAGGAGGGCGGTTGGACCGTCGATGATTCGGTGGAGCTGTCCCGCAGGCTCGCCGATGACGGGGTCGACCTGATCGACTGCAGCTCCGGGGGCCTGACGCCCGGTGCGCGGGGGCCTCAGGAGCCCGGCTTCCAGGTCCCCTTCGCTGAGCGGATCCGTCGCGAGGCTGGGATCGCGACCGCTGCGGTCGGGTTGATCACCGAGCCGGTGCAGGCCCAGACGATCCTCGCCGAAGAGCGAGCGGACCTGATCCTGCTGGCGCGAGCGTCGCTCCGTGATCCGTACTGGCCTCGGCGCGCAGCCGAGGAGCTGGGGGAGAAGGACCGCCTACGGATCCCGGTGTCCTACGCCCGCGGCTGGGTGTGAGCTTCACCCCGCCGACGGGGCATGCAGGACCAGCGGCAGCACCGGGGTCGTGCCGCCCTCGGCCAACAGGACGCCGGCCACCGTCAGGGTCCATCCGGATCGCCGCAGGGCGTCGAGCAGCAGCACCGGGCCGGCCGGCGGGCTGCCGGTGAGCGCGAGCGCGTCCAGGGCGCCGGCGGCCTGGTGTGCGGAGTTGCCCCGCGTCGACTGGGCTGGCACCGGCAGGGAAGCGAGCACGTCGTGGTGGACGGGGAGCCGACCGCGGGTGCCGAGTGCGTCGGCGACCGCCCTGGTGAGCGCCCCGTAGGTGTCGGACGGCATCGCCACGATCGCCCGGGGCCGCGCCGGCCAGTCCCACCGGGCCAGCACCGCCGTCAGTCCGTCGACGACCTGGGCGAACGCATCCGGGTCGAACACCCCCTCGCCGCCGGCGGCCTGCTGCAGCAGCAGCTGGATCGGCTCGCTGAATCCCGACACCTCGTTGCCGCTCAGCGCCCGTCCCTCGGCGAGCTGGAGCGAACGGTCCAGGTTGCCACGACGGTCGTGGCCGAGCGTGTCGAGCCCAGCCGGCCAGCGGCGACGGGCCTTCAGCGGCACATCGATCCGGGCGGCGAACGCCCGGGCAGCCTCCCGGAGACCGTCGTCGACGGGGACGTCCGGCTCCGCGGTCGTGCAGCGTCCGCAACGCCCGCACGGGCTGGCGTCCGGGTCGTCGAGGGCGCTGGTGAGCAGTCCCATCAGGCACTCGTCACCGTCCGGGTCGAGGTAGCGCAACATGACGTCGCGCTCCGCCCGGCGGCCGGCGAGCAGGCGGTCGTAGCGGGCGTGATCGTGGACGTACGGCCGTCCCGTCGCGGCGTAGCCGCGCTCACTCCGCTCGACCTGGCCATCCACGTCGAGGATCTTCAGCAGCAGCTCCAGGCGGGTGCGACGGATGTTCACCCGGGTCTCGAGCTTGGGGAGCGAGAGCGGACCTCCCGCCGCCGTGAGCGCCGTGAGGATGTCTGCCACCTCGTGCTCGGTCGGGACACCGGCGAGATCGAAGTGGTCCCAGAGCCGCACGTCGTTGGCGGTGGGCAGGCACAGGACCTGGGTGAGCTCCCCGCCGCGGCCGGCCCGGCCGATCGCCTGGTAGTAGGCGACCGGGGACGACGGCGCACCCAGGTGGATCACGAAGCCCAGATCGGGCTTGTCGTAGCCCATGGACAGCGCGGTGGTCGCCACGACCGCGTCGTAGACGTTGTCACCCAGGGCGCGCTCCACCTCGTTGCGTTGGCTGGCTTCCAGCCGTGAGGTGTAGGCCACCACGTTGCTGCCGGTCTGGGCGAGGAACGCCGCGGTGCGCTCGGCGTCGGCGACGGTCAGGGTGTAGATGATCCCGGCCCGGCCCGCAGGGGCGGTGTGCCGCAGGTAGGCCGCGAGGAAGGCGAGACGCTCCTCGTGCCGGTCGCGGTGGACGACGTGCAGTTCCAAGGTGTCGCGTGCGAGCGGGCCGCGGAGCACGACGGTCTCCCGGGCCGCGCTGGCGGAGTCGCTGGCTCCGCGCAACTGCTCGGCGACATCGTGGACCACCCGGTCGGTGGCGGTGGCCGTGCAGGCGAGCACCGGCACCTCCTCCTCGCGGTCGGTGGTGAGGAGGTCGAGGACGTGGCCGATGCGTCGGTAGTCCGGCCGGAAATCGTGGCCGTGGTCGGAGATGCAGTGCGCCTCATCGATGACGAGCATGCCGATATCGCCGACCAGCCCGTCGAGGATCTCCCGATGGAAACGCGGATGGTTGAGCCGTTCGGGCGAGATCAGGAGCAGGTCCACCTCGCCACGTCGCACCGACCCTTCGATCTCCCGCCAGTCGTCGACGTTGGTGGAGTTGACGGTCGCGGGCTTCAGTCCCATCCGACTGGCGGCCATGAGCTGGTCGCGCATCAGTGCCAGCAGCGGTGAGACGATCAGGGTGGGTCCGGCACCTCGGTCCCGGAGTAGCCGGGTGGCGATGAAGTACACGGCGGACTTGCCCCAACCGGTGCGCTGCACGACCAGGGCGCGGCTCCGCTCGTCGACGAGCGTGGTGATGGCCGCTGCCTGACCTTCGTGGAGGACCGCGTCGTCGCCGGCGAGCGCCTGGAGGTAGCGCTGCGCCTGCTGGATGGTCTCGGTCACACGACACCTCGTACGGGTCGGCGGGCGTCTCGGTGGGCGGATGGTCGCACGCGTGGCCGGATGCCGCTCATTCGCCTAGCGTGTCGCCACCAACGTCGAGCCCGCCGTCACCGACCTGGGAGACCTCCGTGAGCGCCATCTCCGCACCGCAACCGATCGCCCCGGGGCAGGTCCTCGCCGACCTGCTCCCCGGAAGTCGCGTACGCGACGCGGTCCTCGTCACCGCGTTCGCCGCCGCCATCGGCCTGTCCGCACAGCTGGCCGTGCCGCTGCCGTTCACGCCGGTACCCGTCACCGGGCAGACGTTCGCCGTCCTGCTCGGCGCCGCGGCGCTCGGCGCTGGCCGTGCGACGATCGGGACCAGCTTGTACCTGGTGCTCGGGGTCGTCGGGGTCCCGTGGTTCACCGGTACCGGCGGCGCTTCGTTCGGCTACATCGTCGGTTTCGTCGCTGCGGCGCTCATCGTCGGGAGGTTGGCGCGGCTGGGCAACGACCGCACCGTCGGGCGCACGGTCCTGCTGATGGTGGTGGGCAACCTCGTGATCTACGCCTTCGGGGTGACGGGTCTGGCACTGGTGCTCGGCGTCGGGCTGGTGGAAGCGCTCGCGCTCGGCGCGGTCCCGTTCCTGATCGGCGATGCACTCAAGGTGGTCCTGGCGACGGCGCTGTTGCCGGCGACCTGGCGCCTGGTCGGCGCACGCGAGTCCTGACCGCCGCTCGACAGCCCGCAAGACCCGTGGGCCGCGCCGTCGCGCTGCTCCCGCTTCCCCGAGGAGCCGCTCGTGAGTGACGCGCGCCCGCCGGCCACCGATGACGACGCGGTCGGTGCCACCCGCCCGGGGGCTCGGGTCCTCGCCTTCCTGGCCGTGGTGGTGGCGGCGGCCATGTGGGGGACCGACGGGGTACTGCGGGGTGGCCTGGCACTGGAGCTTCCCGCTGCCACCGTCGTCGCGCACGAGCACCTGCTCCTCACGCTGTTCACGCTGCCCTGGTTGCCGCGTGCGATCCGGACGTTCCGGGGCCTGCGTCCGGCCGCCAAGCTGTCCATCGTCCTGATCGGGGGCGGTGCGTCGGCGGCAGCCACCACCCTGTTCACGCTGTCGTTCACCTACGGCGACCCGACGACACCCCTCCTGCTCCAGAAGCTGCAACCGGTGATCGCCGTGCTCGGGGCGTCGCTGCTGCTCGGTGAGCGCCCGACCCGGCGGTTCGTGCCGCTGGCGGCGATCGCGTTCGCCGGCGGCTACCTGCTGTCCTTCCCGGACCCGCTGGCGGTCAGCGTCGACCGGCTCGCGCCCGCTCTGCTGGCGGTGAGCGCAGCCGCTCTGTGGGCTGGCGGCACCGTGCTCGGACGTGCGGTCGCACCGGACCTGGCCACGATGGAGCTGACGACCCTGCGCTTCAGCATCGGGCTGCCGTTCGCCGCATCGTTCGTGTGGCTCCAACTCGGGCCGTCCGGGTTCGCCATCACGAGCGGCGATGTCCTGCCACTCGTGGCGCTCGCGCTCGGGCCCGGCCTCCTGGCGATGACGTTGTACTACCGGGGCCTGGCTGGGACCCCGGCGAGCCTGGCGACCTTCGGGGAGCTCGCGTTCCCGCTGACGGCCGTCGCGCTCGGCGGGCTCGTCGCCGGCCAGACGCTGACGATGTCCCAGGTCGTGGGACTCGTGATCCTCCTGTCCGCCATCACGGCGCTGGCACTGGCGACGCGTGCACGCCCCTTGGTCCGCCAGCCGCGGGCCCCCCTGATCACGCCCGTCTGACCCGGCCCGGACCCGTCCGGGCGGGCCGCGATGTGCGAACCTGGTGGTCACCGACACGAGGAGCGTCACGTGGCCAGGTACGCGATCACCGGTGCGACCGGTCTGCTCGGTGGGGCGCTGCGCGACGCGCTGACCGCCGATGGGCACACCGTGCACGGGGTCACCCGCGATCCGGCCCGTGCCGGCGCCGACGACATCGTCTGGGACCCGGACGCCGGC
Source organism: Nitriliruptoraceae bacterium (assembly GCA_040904745.1). Lineage (GTDB taxonomy): Bacteria > Actinomycetota > Nitriliruptoria > Nitriliruptorales > Nitriliruptoraceae > T1Sed10-7. The sequence goes on along the minus strand of JBBDSW010000174.1, from coordinate 2,952 downwards.
TCGATCCAGGCCGAGAAGCTCGAAGGCGTCGAGGTGGTCGTCCACCTCGCCGCGAAGCCGATCCGTGCGGAGCGCGTGTCGGAGGAGGCCCGGCGAGCGATCCGCGGGTCCCGGGTGGAGGGCACGGGTCTGCTCGCCGAGACGCTCGCCGGCCTCGACCAGAAGCCCAACCTGTTCCTGTCGGGATCCGCGGTCGGCTACTACGGCGACCGCGGTGACGAGGTGCTCACCGAGGAGTCGGGCCCCGGGGACGACTTCCTCGCCGAGGTCTGTCAGGCGTGGGAGGCGGCGGCACAGCCGGCACGGGATGCCGGGATCCGCACGATCCACCCGCGTACCGGCGTGGTGATCGCCAAGGACGGGCCGTTGATCGAGAAGATCGAACTCCCCTTCCGCCTCGGCGTCGGGGGGCGCGTCGGCGACGGCCGGCAGTACGTCCCGTGGATCTCGTTGACCGACCACGTCCGGGCGATGCGTTTCCTCGCCGAGAGCTTGGAGCTGTCCGGCCCGGTCAACCTCACCGCCCCGGAGCCGGTCACCAACCGGGAGATGACCAAGGCGCTCGGCGCCGTCTTCCGCCGCCCGACCGTCTTCCTGATCCCACCGATCGCGATGCGCCTGCTCTACGGGGAGATGGGCGAGACCCTGGCGACCGTCAGTGCCCGGGCCGTCCCAGAGCGTCTGCTCGAGGCAGGGTTCGAGTTCACCCACACCGACATCCGGGCGGCGCTCGAGGAGGCACTGCTCGAGTCCGACGCCGCGTGAGCAGGGACGCTGGGCGGCCCGACGTCGTGGTGGTGGGTGCGGGGCTCGCCGGGTTGACCTGTGCGCTCACCCTGCACGCGGCCGGCCGTGAGGTGCTCGTGCTCGAGGCCGGAGACCAGGTCGGCGGACGCATCCGGACCGACGCCGTCGACGGCTACCGGTTGGATCGTGGCTTCCAGGTCCTCTTGACCGGCTACCCGGCCGCCCGGCACTGGTTCGATCTGGACGCCCTCGACCTGCGGCCGTTCGCGCCGGGGGTGGTGATCCGGCACCGGGGACGCTTCCGGCGCCTGGCCGATCCGCTCCGGGCGCCCGTGGCCGCCGCGACCTCGGTGCTCTCCCCGCTGCCGGGGATCGCCGACGGGCTGCGCCTGCTGGCCTGGCGCGCCTCGCTCGTGCGCGCCAGTGGCCCCGAGGTCGCCGCTCGGGAGCAGATAACCACCGTCGCCCTGCTGCACGATCGTGGGTTCTCTCCCGCGATGGTGGCCGGGTTCTTCTCCCCGTTCCTGGCGGGGACGTTCTTCGATCCGGGGATGACGACCTCCTCACGGGTCACGGAACTGGTCTTCCGGAGCTTCTTCCGAGGGGAGGTCGCGGTACCCGCTCTCGGGATGCAGCAGCTCCCCCTGCAACTGGCAGCCCAGCTGCCGCTCGGGACGATCCGGCTCCAGAGCACCGTCACCGCCGTCGGCATCGGCGAGGTGGTCCTCGAAGACGGGGACAGGATCGCCGCCGAGCACGTCGTCGTCGCCACCGAAGGGCCGGCTGCGGCGCGGCTGCTCGATGCCCGGCTGCCGGGAGGCGTCGCGCCCGACCGGGGGACGACGACCGTCTACTACCGCACGGGCGAACCGCCGATCACCCGACCGGACCTGGTCCTCGACGCCGACGGGCAGGGCCCGGTCACCACCCTCGCCGTGATGAGCGCGGTCGCGGACACCTACGCGCCCGACGGCGGTCAGGCCCTCGTCTCGGTCAGCACGGTCGGGGTCCCGCCCGAGGGTGACCGTGCGCTCGACGAGGCCATCCGCCGGCAGCTGCGCCCCTGGTACGGCGCGCCCGTCGACGACTGGGAGCGCATCGCCGCCTACCGGATCCCCCACGCCCAGCCGCGGCAGGACCCCGAGGATCTCCCGACCCTGGCCCGCGAGGTCCGCGTCGACGCGCGCACCTGGGTGTGCGGCGACCACCGTGATACCTCGTCGATCCAGGGTGCGCTGGTGTCCGGGCGTCGTACGGCGCGTGCGCTGTTGGCGTCCTGACCGGGGAACCCTCCTGCCACCTCGACGACACCGCCCGCTCGGGTCACCTGGTCCGGTCGTAGACCCCTCGCAGGTAGGCGGCCTGACCGGCATGCTGCAGGTTGTCACCGATCACGCTGACCAGGCGTACCCCCATCGTGACCGGGGGGTCCCAGGAGCGGTCGACCACCCGGTCCAGGTCGTCGTCGCCGATCGTGGTGAGGAAGTCGCGGGTGCGCTCGGTCACACGGTCGAGGTAGCCGAGGAGCGCATCCGCGCCGTCGGGACGGATCGCGCTGACCTGCTCGTGCGTGTGCCCGTACCCGGTCTCGGGCGTGGCCTCCGAGAGCCCGAACCGCCTCGCCCAGTCCTCGGCCAGCCAGACCTGGTCGGTCTCCGCCAGCTCGGCCACGTGGTCGTCCTGGATGCGGGTGAGATGCCATACGAGCCAGCCGATCGTGTTCGCTCCCGGCTCGACCCGCCAGGTCAACGCCGCAGGGTCGATGTCATCCAGCGTCCGGCGGACGACGCCGGGGATCCGGGTGAACGCCTCGTCCAACACCGCGTTGCTCCGCATGTTCGCTCCGAGCGGTCGACGTCTGAGGCAGCGTAGGTGGCGGCGGGTCCTACGGCCGGAGCGGCAGCATCCATCCGCGCCCGAGCGGCAGGTCGGCACCAGGCTTGACCGCCAACGTCTGCACGACGCCGAGGTCGCCGGTCTCGAAGCCGACCACGGAACCGGACAGGTAGGCCCGCCACACGCGGGCGGTCCGCGCGCCGACCTCGGCGACGGCCTCGTCCCACGAGCCCTCGAGGTTGGCGACCCAGTGGCGCAAGGTCAGGGCGTAGTGCGGACGGAGTTGCTCGACGTCGCGGATCTCGAACCCACCAGCGTGGAGCACCCGCACCATCTCGTGCACCGGGATCAGCGCACCGTCGGGGAACA
>JBBDSW010000173.1:0-3171 GCA_040904745.1 Nitriliruptoraceae bacterium | reverse complement strand
GTGGCGCCCGCCTCGCCCGCGCGTCCGGGTCCCTAGCATCGCCTCCACACGCGACCCGGCCTGTGAGCAACGCGATCCCGCTCGCGAGCAGACGGGAGAGGAGCACGGCGCGGTGGGAGCGATCTTCGGTACGGACGGCACCCGCGGGCGGGCGAACGAGGAGCTCACCCCGGAACTCGCGCTCGCGCTCGGCCAGGGGCTGGTGACCCTGCTCCACAGCGAAGGGCAGGCTCGTCCCTCCATCGTGATCGGGCGCGATCCGCGCTGGTCCGGGGAGATGCTGGAGGCCGCCCTGATCGCCGGCATCACCTCGGCCGGCGGTGACGCGGTCGCCATCGGGGTCATCCCCACACCGGGGGTCGCGCACCTGACCGCCGATTCCTCGGCGGCTGCGGGTGCGATGATCTCGGCGTCGCACAACCCGGTCGGCGACAACGGCATCAAGTTCTTCGGTGCCAGCGGCTACAAGCTCACCGACGATGAGGAGGACGAACTAGAAGCCATCGTCGTGGCGCAGTCGGCGCGCCGTCCGACCGGGATCGATATCGGCCGGAAGCTCACCGACCCCGCCGCCGTGTCGCGCTACATCGAGCACCTCGCCGGCACCGCTGATGTCGACCTCTCCGGGCTCCGCATCGTCGTCGACGGGGCGAACGGGTCCGCCTCCAACGTCGCGCCCCAGGTCTACCGCCAGCTGGGTGCCGAGGTGGCCACGATCCACTGCCACCCCGACGGGGCGAACATCAACGAGCATGCGGGCTCGACCTACCCCGATCAGATCCGCCAGGCGGTCATGGAACACGGCGCCGACGCCGGCATCAGCCACGACGGCGACGCCGACCGCCTGATCGCCGCCACCCACGAGGGCGTCGAGGTGGATGGCGACGTCATCCTCGCCATCCTCGCCCGTCAGATGCACCACGACGGCACCCTGCGGGAGGACACCGTCGTCACCACGGTGATGACCAACCTCGGGTTCAAGCGCGCGATGGAGGGGCTCGGCATCGACGTGGTGGAGACGAAGGTGGGCGACCGGTACGTCCTCGAGGCGATGCGCGAGCAGGGGCTCAACCTCGGGGGCGAGCAGTCCGGTCACCTGATCGACCTCGACCATGCGACGACCGGGGACGGGATCCTCAGTGCCGTGCGGTTGCTCTCCACCGTGCGGTCCACCGGGGCGACCCTGAAGGAGCTCGCGACGGTCATGACCCGACTGCCGCAGGTGCTGGTCAACGTCGGCGGGGTCGACCGTGCCGGCCTGGACACCTGTGAGCCGGTCTGGGAGGCCGTCCGTGCGGAAGAGGCCCGCTTGGGCTCACACGGTCGTGTGTTGCTGCGGCCATCGGGGACGGAGGCGTTGATCCGGGTCATGGCGGAGGCGCCGACGCAAGTCGACGCGCAGCACACCGTCGATGTGATCGCCGACGCCGTGCGCGACCAGCTCACGGTGTGAGCGGTCTCGGCCGGGCCCGCCGCGCGTCCCGACCCGCGCCGTGTCGTTCGACCGGGGAGGCGACGTGGGGCTCGTCGCTAGCCTCACGTCCACGCGCTCGGCCACCGCCGGGCAGCACTCACCGAGGAGCGCCACGTGTGCGGGATCATCGGGATCACGGGACGTGACGATGCCGTGGCCGGTGTCGTCGACGGCCTGCGTCGACTGGAGTACCGCGGCTACGACTCGGCCGGCGTGGTCGTCACCGACCCCCGCCAGCTGCGCGTCGTCAAGCGTGCCGGGAAGCTCGACAACCTCGTCCGGGCGCTCGAGTCGCAGCCGCTGTCGGCCGCCACCGGCCTCGGGCACACCCGCTGGGCGACCCACGGCGCCCCGACCGACCGCAACGCCCACCCGCACCTCGACCCCGCCGGGCGCGTGGCGGTGGTGCACAACGGGATCATCGAGAACTACCAGGCCCTCCAGGCCGAGCTCGGCGACGTCCGGTTCGCCTCCGAGACCGACACCGAGGTGGTGGCCCACCTGATCGCCCGCGAGCTCGACGCGGTGGCGGCGGAGCGGCCAGCTGATGACACCGGCCAGGCCGCTCACGAGCGCGGTGACCTGCTCGCGGCGGTGCGTGCCGTGGTGGCGCGGCTGGAGGGCGCCTACGCCCTGGTGGTCACCGCCATCGACGATCCGGCGACCCTCGTGGTCGCCAAGTCCGGGGCGCCGCTCATCGTCGCGCACGCGGACGGCGTCGGCTACTGCGCCTCCGATGTCGCCGCCCTGATCGGCCACACCAAGGACGTCGCCGCGCTCCTCGACGGCCAGCTCGCCTCGATCGCCCCCGAAGGCATCGAGGTGGTCGACGTCCACGGTGCCCCCGCGGAACCGCACCGCTACTCGGTGAACTGGGACCTGGCCGCCGCGGAGAAACAGGGCTACGAGCACTTCATGCTCAAGGAGATCCACGAGCAGCCGCAGGCGGTGGCCGACACCCTCCTCGACCGGCTGCGCGCCCCGTCGCCGGACGTGCCACCTCGACTCCAGCTCGACGAGGTCCGCATCGACGAGGGAGAGTTCTCGCGCATCGACAAGGTCTTCATCCTGGCGTGCGGGACGTCGCTGCACGCCGGCATGGTCGGCAAGCTCGCGATCGAGCACTGGGCGGGGATCCCCGCCGACGTCGAGGTGGCCAGCGAGTTCCGCTACCGCGATCCGATCGTCGACCCGCACACGCTGGTGATCGCCATCTCGCAGTCGGGGGAGACGACCGACACGATCGCCGCCGCGTCACACGCCCGGGATCAGCGTGCGCCCGTGATCGCGCTGAGCAACGTGGTCGGCTCGACGCTGGCCCGCGAGGCCGACGGGGTGCTCTACACCCATGCCGGCCCCGAGGTGGCGGTCGCCTCGACGAAGGCGTTCACCACCCAGATACTCGGCTGCCTGCTGCTCGGCCTGTTCCTCGGGCAGGCGCGGGGACGGATCTACCCGTCCGAGGCGGCCGACATCCTCGACCGCTTGGCGAAGGTGCCGGCGGCGATGAGCGAGGTGCTGGAGCTCGATGGGCGCATCCAGGAGCTCGCCGAGCGCTACCGCGACGTCGACTACACGATGTTCATCGGCCGTCACGCCGGCCTGCCGATCGCGATGGAGGGGGCGCTGAAGCTCAAGGAGGTCAGCTACCTCCACGCCGAGGCGTTCCCCGCCGGCGAGATGAAGCACGGCCCCAT
>JBBDSW010000172.1:0-3187 GCA_040904745.1 Nitriliruptoraceae bacterium | reverse complement strand
TCACAGGTGATCCGGAGCTGCTCCTGCCCTCCGCACCCTGGGCCTACGAGGACCTGCGCGATAGCTGACGCACCTCGGTCCTCGGGGACCGAGAGCCATGCGTGTGTGTTGGCCTCTTTCGCTGACCATCGACCCGCCCAGAACGCAGACTCCAGAACGCAGACTGCGGAGCGTTCGTCTTCCGTACCGCGCCACCCCTCGCGCTGCCCGAAACGCGGCCCTCGGCCCGAAGGAACTCAGTCGATCCGCCGCGGCGGACCGACGCGCGCAGCGCCGCTGCAACCTCACGTTCTTCATATCTCCCGAACGGGCTATCCCTTTCGGTACAGCGGGTACTGCATGTTGTGTTGGGAGACTCCGGCGATGATGTCGTTGTAGGGGGCGGGTGGGGTCTGCACGGCCTGTTCGAGGAGACGGTAGAGCAGCAGTCCGCGGGCACGGGTGTGGCGGCGGTTGAACCGGAAGGTGTACTCGTCGAGTTAGGCGTCGAGGTGCTCGCGACGGACCGCGCCCTGGTGGGTGCCGAGCAGCCACCGCTTCAGTAGCGAGGCGATGCGGTGCACACCGGGCATGACCAGGTGTGCCGGGTCGGTCTCGGCATCGAAGCGCAACGCCGCATGCACGTCTTCGGGCTCGAGGTCAGGCATCGCGTCGACGACCTCGTCCACGCTCATCCCCTCGTCGACCATGGAGACCACCGTGGCCACCGGAACCCGAAGGTCTCGGATGCAGGGCTGGCCACCCATCCGTGCTGGATCGACCGTGATGCGTTCGAAGGCCATCCACCCGCTCGCTGTCAGCGTCCCACAAGCGTACGTCCGCCAGCCCGCGCGGTCCCGCCACCAGTGCCCAGGCGTTCACGGCGATCCCTGCTGGCCGCCAGATCGACGTTGGCCGACAGCTGCGCGTAGACACCTCCTGCGCCGAGGACCCTGATGAGGCGGCGTTGGTCTGCTTCGACGTGGAGGTCGTGGACGACGCCGGGCGGGTGTTGCGTCCGCTTCGGTAGGTCACTCGCCCGCGGTCGCGCCGCGCCGGAGGCGTGCAGCGCGGCCCCGCAGTTGCTCAACCAGACGATCGGGCACATCAACGACGCCGACTGCGGCGTCGTCCAAGGCCTGGTCGAACCGGTCGAGTAGCCCGTGGATGCGCTCGTCGCCATCGTCGGCGAAGTGCCATCGTGTCACCTCGGCCTCCAGCCTGCCGACGTCCACGGCGTCGATGTCCCGTGTGTCGTTGACGAACATCGCCAGCTCGGTCGAGACCCCTACGGATCCCCTCGGGCCCGCGACCTCCGGGTACTGGACCGTCGACATCAGGTCGTAGAGCGGGGCAAGCCGGAGCCGGTCGTTGGCGGGCAACAACAGTGAGAGGTTCTTGCCGTGTGCATCGGCATTGCCGATGGCCACGGTGAACGTCGCGACCTCGGCCAGCGTCCCGGTCTGGTCGGGGTCGCCATTGTGGACGTCCAGCAGTCGCGCCACGGCCGCGAACGACGGTCCCCCGCCTGCTTCGTACTTGCCGGCGCCCCGGGGGCCGACGTTGACGGCGAGCGCCTGACAGGTGTCTTCCTGGTGCAGCCGTTCCACGCCGCTAGCTCGGATCTGGCGGTCGTAGCGCTCGACCACGACCACGGGGATGCCGTCGATCTCCAGCAGCTGGCTGTCCACATCGGTCAGGCCGAGTTCCCGAGCCAGGCGCAGACACAGCACCTCGTTGGCAGCGGCACCGGGGTAGCGCTGGTCCGCTGGCTTGAGGATGTGGGTGGACGGCGTGCCGCCGAGAGGACGGGCCCACGCGCCGTCCGGCGTGCGCGTCAGCACGAGCTTCCCCTGTTGCCCAGCGAGGGAGATGCGTACCTGGGCGTCGTCGCCCAGCGGCCGTTCCGGCAGCGCCCCCACCAGCCGTGCCAGCTCGTCCTCGTGGAGCGGGTCGATCGTTTCGGTTCGCCCCGGCGGCAACTGCCCGGCCGGCACGGCGACCACCGCTCCTGCGCAGTCGCGACCGATCTCGGCGAGCAGCCCTACCACATCGCCCCGTCGAACGTCGTACTCCTCCTCCAGCACGACCCGGGCCTCGCCTTCGGGTAGGAGCCCTTCGAGGAACGGGCCCACGACCCCGGGGGGATGGGTGGAGGGTGTGAGCGGCATGGACACCGACAGCAACGGTCGACCCAGCGGCCAGCGATCCAGCGCTGCCTCGGTGTAGCGCAACTGGAACTTGCCGGTGCGACGTTCGACCACATGGGCGACGAGCACGTCGTAGAGCCACAGGTCCAGGGCGGCGCCCGCCATCAGCCGCTGCCCCGCCGCCGGAGCACGAGTTCCAGGTCCAGCCGCCGCAGCACCCGGAAGAGCCGCTCGGTCTGTGAGGTGGCCCGTCCCTGCTCGAGGTGGGACAGATAGGGCCGGTGCAGGCCGGACCTCCGGGCCAACGCCTCCTGGGTCAGTCCCGCCTGCTTGCGGAAGTGCGCCAGCGCCGAGCCCAGCGAAGCGGGGTCGAACACCACCCATTCATCGCGCGGCATGGCACCTCGATGTACTGATAACCATACAAGCCAGCATAGGGCCATGATGTGCGGAAATCAATACGTATGTGCTGTTCGAGGAGGCGTACGGATATCAGTACGTAGGTTTGGTTATCTGACGGTGATGGTGACCCTGTCGAGCAGACGCAGCGAGAGCAGCTCGTCGCTCGGCTGGCGCTACCGGCTCCCGAGATCGCGCAGGTCGTCGCAGACCCGCCCGGCGGTGGTGTCACGCCATGGCTGCGGGCTCACGCCGGCGCTAGCTCCCGCAGCTCGCGCACCTGTGTTGCGCACCTCAGGCGAGGGCGCACCACTGCCGACCGTGATTCACATCCTCACCACGGGTGTCACTGCCGTCCTCGTCGAACGTGGCGCTTCACAAGGGTGTCGCCACCGTGCTTTCAGATGACGTGTCGCCTCACAGCCGACGAGCTGTGGTGAATGCCCCACAGTCTCGGTGTTACGGGGACCGACGTGATCGGGCATCGAGTGGAGTGGAGTCAGCGCAGTGCGCACCGAACGGGCCGAACCATGTGGGGTCTTCCCCGCAGGTTGGGGACCGGGGCTCCGGTCTCCCCACGGCGTGCTCTCGTGCCATGAACGTGGGGTTCCCTTCGCTGAGGGTGCCCGATCTTCCGCTGGGCGGATCGGGGTTGGAGG
>JBBDSW010000171.1:0-3211 GCA_040904745.1 Nitriliruptoraceae bacterium | reverse complement strand
CGTCGATCGGGAAGATCGCTGCGGTGGAGCCGTACTCCGGGGACATGTTGCCGATCGTCGCCCGGTTGGCCAGTGGGACGGCCGCGACCCCCGGACCGTGGAACTCGACGAACTTGCCCACGACGCCGTGCTGCCGGAGCATCTCGGTGATCGTGAGGACCAGGTCGGTGGCCGTCGCCCCCTCGGGGAGCTCGCCCTCCAGCTTGAAGCCGACCACCCGTGGGATCAGCATGGACACGGGCTGGCCGAGCATCGCCGCCTCGGCCTCGATGCCGCCGACACCCCAGCCGAGCACCCCGAGACCGTTGACCATCGTCGTGTGCGAGTCGGTACCGACCAGCGTGTCCGGGTAGGCGCGCAGCACGCCATCGTCGCCTTCCTCACCGAAGACGACCCTGGCGAGGTACTCGATGTTCACCTGATGGACGATGCCGGTGCCCGGGGGGACGACCTTGAGGTTCTCGAACGCCTCCTGCCCCCAGCGCAGGAACGCGTAGCGCTCCCGGTTGCGCTCGTACTCCAGCTCGATGTTGCGCTGGAGCGCGCCGGCGTTGCCGAACACGTCGGCGACGACCGAGTGGTCGATGACCAGCTCGGCCGGGACCAGGGGGTTGATCTTGGAGGGGTCACCACCCAGGTCGGCCATGGCCTCGCGCATCGCGGCGAAGTCCACGACGGCCGGTACCCCGGTGAAGTCCTGCAGGATCACCCGGGCCGGCGAGTACTGGATCTCCGCGGACGGCTCGGCATCGGGGTCCCAGGCCGCCAGCTTGCGGACGTCGTCCGCGGTCACGCTGTCACCGTCCTCATGACGCAGGAGGTTCTCGAGCAGGACCTTGAGGCTGAACGGCAGACGCTCGGCACCCTCGACCGCGTCGAGACGGTGGATCTCGTAGGTCCGGTCCCCGACGGTGAGGTCAGCACGGGCATCGAAGGTGTCCATCGGCGCTCTCCCGGTCAGGCGAGGTGGTTGCGGCGTGAGGTGCGAACGTCACGACGGTGGCTGGCGTCCAACCGCCGGGACGGGGGGCGAACGTAGCGGACGCCTGCGGACGTCCTCGTGGCCAGCGGTCGCCCCGTCCGACGGCCACCGCGCGGAGCGACGAGCCGCGGGGCTCGCGCCTACGCTCGTGATGACCACGGAACCCGGCCCAGCCGCCGTTGTCGAGCCCGATGACCCGGGCTCCGCGCACCGACCTCAACCCCCGGTCCCTGGAAGGCTCCCGTCATGCCAACGCTCGCGCTCGTCCGTCACGGACAGTCGCTCTGGAACCTCGAGAACCGCTTCACCGGGTGGGTGGACGTGCCGCTCACGCCGAAGGGGAGGGACGAGGCCCGGGATGCCGGCCAGCGCCTCAGGGGACGGCACTTCGATGTCGCCTACACCTCGGTGTTGACCCGTGCCCAGGAGACGCTGTCGATCATCATGGACACGGCCGGCTTCACCGATCTCCCGGTGATCCGCGATCAGGCCCTCAACGAGCGGCACTACGGCGATCTGCAGGGACTCAACAAGGCCGACACCGCCGAGCGGTACGGCGAGGAGCAGGTCCACATCTGGCGCCGTTCCTACGCCACCCCGCCCCCGAACGGGGAAGCGCTGAAGAACACCGCGGAGCGGACGTTGCCGTTCTTCGAACGGGCCATCCTCGGCGACATCAAGCAGGGCAAGGACGTCCTGGTGGTCGCTCACGGCAACTCGAACCGCTCGATCGTGATGCAACTGGACGAGCTCGACGAGGAGGGTGTGCTGGCACTCGAGCTCGGGACCGGCGTGCCGCTGCTCTACGACCTGGCCGAGGACGGCACGGTCCAGGGCAAGACCATCCTCGAGTAGCACTCTCCCCCGGATCCGGGGGGCAGCGCCCCGTCGCTACGCTCGGGCGTCGTGGACGTCGCCCGTCCGCCTGCCCGCATCCCGCCGTGAGAGCCGAGGTCCCCGCGTGCCCGAACCCATCCGTGCCAGCGTCGGCTGGGGTGTCCTCCACCTGCAGTTCCGGGTCGACCACGCAGCGGTCACCGCCCTGCCCGCGGGTGCCGCCGACGAGGTCGTCGCCGCCCTCGAGACCTGGGGCGAGCGGGTCCAGCTCCACGCCTTCAGCGCGATCGGACACAAGGCCGACCTGCTGGTCATGGCGCTGAGCGACGACCTCACCCAGCTCCGAGCGCTCCAGACCGCGCTCTCGGCCACCGCGGCGGCACCGGCGCTGCGTCTGGTCGACTCCTACCTCTCGTTGACCGAGGGCAGCGAGTACACCGACACGCCCGAGCGTTACCGCGAGGAGATGCTCGCCAAGGGTGTCGAGGGTGACGACCTGGAGCGTAGGGTCGAGCAGTTCGCGGAACGGATGGCGGCCTACACCGAGTCCAAGCTCCACCCAGCGATGCCCGAGTGGCCGCTGCTCTGCTTCTACCCGATGTCGCACCGCCGCTCTGGGGACGACAACTGGTACGCGCTCCCCTACGAGGAGCGCAAGCGGCTGATGGGTGAGCATGGCCGCTCCGGGCGCGCCTACACCGGCCGCGTGCTCCAGCTCGTCTCGGCCTCGACCGGGTTGGACGACTGGGAGTACGGGGTCAGCCTGTTCGCCCACGACCCGGCCGACATCAAGTCCATCGTCCACACGTTGCGCTACGACGAGGCCTCGGTCCGCTACGCCGAGTTCGGGCCCTTCGTGATCGGGCTGAGGCGCACCCCACCGGAACTGGTCGCCGAGATCGGCCTCGCTCCCCACGGATGAACGCCGACCTCGCCCAGCAGGTCGCGGAGCATCGACCGCAGGACGACCGCGAGCACCGTTCCCTGTCGCGGATCCGGGCCCTGCTCGCCTGGCTGCCGCGTCCCTTCGACGAGGAGGCGGATCCGACCCACGTGACCGCGTCGGGGATCGTGCTCGACGAGCACGGGCACCTGCTGCTCCACCGCCACAAGCGGCTGGGACGGTGGCTGCAACCGGGCGGTCACCTGCAAGCCGGGGAGCGGCCCTGGGAGGCGGCACGGCGCGAGACCGCCGAGGAGACCGGGCTGGAGGCAGCGCACCCGTCGACCGGTCCCCTGCTCGTCCATGTGGACGTCCACGAGGGCCCGCGGGGGCACGTCCACCTCGATCTGCGTTACCTGCTGCGCGGGGACCGGGCTGCGCGGCTGGCGCCAGCCAGCGGGGAATCGCCCGAGGTCGCCTGGTGGTCACCGGCCGAGGTGGCCAGCCGC
>JBBDSW010000170.1:0-3228 GCA_040904745.1 Nitriliruptoraceae bacterium | reverse complement strand
CGATCGTCCCGATATTCATATGCGGCTTCGTCCGCTCGAACTTCGCCTTGGCCATTCGTCGTGCTCCTCGTGATGTGGCGTCGTCAGCCGTGCGATCCGATGGGTCGCGGCGCACGGTGCGCTGATGGTCCGTCGTGCGGGCCTCACAGCACCGCCGGTCGGTGTGCAGCCTACAGACGAACGAGACCCTCGGACCGCCCGGTGGGGAGGTCGAGGGCCTCGCTCGGTCCGTAGCGGCGGGTGGACTTGAACCACCGACACAGCGATTATGAGTCGCTTGCTCTACCCCTGAGCTACGCCGCCTCGTTCCGGTGCGTGGCGCTCCGATGATGCCTGCTCGCGTGCAGCACGACCTTCGAAGCCTGGCGCCATGCCGTCACCGTGGCCGTTCCTCGCGGGGCAGGACACGGTCGTGCGATGTCACCGGTCGGTCCCCGGGTGGGGACGTCGAGCCCTGGCGCGGAATCGAACCGCGGACCTCTTCCTTACCATGGAAGCGCTCTGCCGACTGAGCTACCAGGGCGTGCGGGGGCGCAGCGTAGCCAGCACCCCGGAGGCCGGCGAACCACGCGGTGGCGGCAGGCACCAGCCGAGGGCGCGTACGGCTCTGCGGTGGGGCGGTGGAGGGAGCAGGATTCGAACCTGCGAAGGCGAAGCCGTCTGGTTTACAGCCAGATCCCTTTGGCCACTCGGGCATCCCTCCGGGAACCCGGAAGCCCGGGCCGGCCGGAGGGTAGACCCCTGCGGCACCCCCCGGCAAACCTGTCAGCGACGGCCGGGGCCATCCACTCCATCCGGTCGAGCCGAGCGCGCAACAGCCGATCGCATCCACCGAGCCCCGAAGTAGGCTCGGCGCCCGGCGCGGTGACGCTGCCGTCCGCACGCAGAAGCTCCGCGACGAGGAGGACCATGGTGGCCGATTCCAGTTTCGACATCGAGGTGGGCGTAGACCGCCAGGAGGTCGACAACGCCATCAACCAGGCAGCTCGGGAGGTGGCCACCCGGTTCGACTTCAAGGACACCGACACCGTCATCGCCTGGTCGGGCGAGGAAGCGATCCAGGTCGAGTCCGTCAGCGAGGATCGCGTCCGGGCGGCGCTCGAGGTGCTCAAGGACAAGTGCGTGAAGCGCAAGGTGTCCCTCAAGGCCCTCGAGATCGGTGACATCCGGGACGTCAGCGGCTCCCGGAGCAGGATCGACATCTCGCTCGTGACCACCCTCCCGGCCGACCTCGCCAAACAGCTGGTCAAGGACATCAAGGCCACCAAGCTGAAGGTGACCCCGACCAACATGGGAGACCGCATCCGGGTGGCCGGGAAGAAGCGCGACGACCTGCAGGAGATCCAGGCGATGGTCAAGGCCAAGGACCACGCGGCACCGCTGCGCTTCACGAACTACAAGTAGCAGCAGCACGGGCACCTGCGGCCCGACCGGAGTCGAGCGTGCCCGAGGGCCACACGATCCATCGCCTCGCCCGCGACCACCGGGCGTGGTTCGCGGGCCGAGAGGTCCGCGTCAGCTCGCCGCAGGGGCGCTTCGCGGACGCAGCCACGCTCCTCGACGGGTCGCGTTTCGTCGGCGCCGACGCCCATGGCAAGCATCTGTTCCACCACTACGACGCGGGGAACAGCGTCCATATCCACCTCGGGCTCTTCGGGCGTTTCTTCGCTCACGACGATCCGCCGCCCGCCCCGCGGCCCACCGCGCGCTACCGGATCCAGAGCGACGAGCACACCACCGACCTGGTCGGTGCCACCTCGTGCGCCCTCCTCGACCCTACGGAGGTGGATGCGATCCTCGCGCGCCTGGGCCCTGACCCCATCCGCGCGGATGCCGACCCCGAACGCGTCTTCAAGGCGCTGCAACGGCGCACCGTCGGGATCGGGCAGGCGTTGCTCGACCAGAAGGTGCTGGCCGGCGTCGGCAACGTCTACCGCGCGGAGGTCCTCTTCGTGTTGGGCATCCACCCCGATGTCCCCGCCCGCGACCTGCACCGGGCGCGCTTCGACGAGCTCTGGTCCACGCTGGTGACCTGGATGCGGCGCGGTGTGCGCGAGGGACGCATCGTCACCGTCGACCCAGACGAGATCGGTATGCGCAGGAGCCGCATGGTCCGTGCCGACTCGCACTACGTCTACCAACGCGACATCTGCCGCCGGTGCGCGAGCAGGATCCGACGCTACGACCTGGCCGGGCGGTGGGCGTACGTGTGCGAGATCTGCCAACCACGACCGTGACGCCTGACCGTCCGCACCCACGCCCACGGAAGACGCTGCGATGACCGAGACCACGCCCGGCGCCACCACGGTGTCACGCCGGTGGCGCCGCGTCGCGCTGTCCGTCGTCGTCCTGCGCTTCGCCATCCCGCTCGCCGCGATCCCGCTGATCCCGTTCCTGGTGCGGCGCAACGTGACGCTGCTGGTCCTGCTCCGGCCGCAGAAGGAGTTCCTCCTCGTCGGTGGCGGCCAGACCCGCTACCTCGGCGAACCGGGGCTCCTGCCGTTGTTCCTGGCCTACCTGCCGCTCGGCATCCTGGCCGTTTCCGCGTTCTTCGTCGTCGGACGGGCCTACCGGAGCGCCCTGGCCAGCGACGGTGGCCCGATGTGGCTGCAGCGGGTGATCCCACCACACCAACTCCGACTCGCCCAGCGTGTCCTGGCCAAGCGTGGCCCGCTCATCGCGGTCGTCGGGCGGCTCGCCGCCCTGCCGCCGACCGTGCTGGCTGCGGCCGCAGGAACCTCCGAGGTCTCCCCGCGGCGCTATCTCGCCGCGGACCTGCTCGGTGCCCTGCTGGGCTTCGGCATGGCCGCCGGGTTCGGTCTCGCGCTCGGACGCGCCTACGAGCAAGGCGGGGTGTGGCTGACGGTCCTCGGCGTCGCCCTGTTCACCGCGATGATCGGCCTGGTGACGTGGTGGATGCGCCGGGAAGCCGCGCTCGACGAGGGCGACGACGCCTCGGGCGCGGGACGGGACCGTGCCCCCATCTGAGACACCCGGCCCTGCGCACATCCACCCGCGCCTGCCCGCCGGTCAGCATCAGCGCAGGCCGGCCCAGCCTCCGGAAGCTGACCGGCCCATCCGCCGCGCCTGCTCCTCGAGCGCCGCGACCCGCTCGTGGACGGGCGGATGCGAAGCGAAGAGCTTCATCGCGGCCCGGCCACCGAACGGCGCGGCGATGAAGAGGTGCTGCATCGCCTGGTTGGTCTCGGCCGGGGTCCCGCCGGCGGG
>JBBDSW010000169.1:0-19951 GCA_040904745.1 Nitriliruptoraceae bacterium | reverse complement strand
AACGAGCGCGACCGCCAGCACGACGAGCAGGGCGATATACGCCGAGTTCGTGAAGGCGCGCCAGCCGGCGTGACGGACGATCCAGTGCGCAGCCTCGATGACCCGCTCACGCTCCGAAGGATCCGCGACCGCCGCGCCGCTCCACACAGGGCGCATCGTGGTCTGCTCACCGCCCGACACCGACCTGCTCCTCAACGCTTCACCTGGCACGTCCGAGGATGCCAGGCCGGCTCAGCCGAGGCCATGGGTGATTCGTCGGCCGACGTGACCGAACCACTGCCCGATCCAACGATCACCGTCCGAGCGTGGGCCGCGATCCACGTACGAGGTCGTGCAGAAGCGTGCACGGCTACTCCTGAAGTCGTCGGGCGGCGGTGTTGTAGACGTCGGCTCGGGAGCGCACGGCGATGACCCGGAACCGAGAGGGGGTATAGCTGTCCGGTAGGAGTTGGTAGACGATCCGGTGCGAGGGCCCACGCGGAGTGTCATGGCCGAACTTGACCTTGCGGTACGCGGACAGGTCACCCGTACTCGCCCGCCGGTCGAGATGCTCACCGAGCTTCGGGTCCGCCTTGACCGCCTCGATCTGCTCCAGGTACGCCACCCGCAGGTCCTCAGGCAGCTCGCGGAAGTCAGCGATCACCTCCGGATGCCACTGGTAGATGACCGCGCTCACGGCGCCTGCTGCTCGACCTCCGCGAGGAAGTCCGCGGTCGTGCCCTCGTGGAAGCGACCGTCGTCACGCTGGGTGGCGAGGTCGACCAGACCGATGTCCTCCACCAGGTTCTCGGCTTCCAGGAGCTGCTCGTAGCGCTTGGGGGACATGAACACGCCTTCGATCCGCCGGTACGCGCCGACGAACTCGACCGGGAAGTCACCCTCTCGGCGCACGCGCTTGAGCAGGCCGGTCAGGTTCTGCCGGAACTCATGGACCCCGCGTGGGGTCGTGGGCAACATCGATGGCATCGTCCACCTCCGTACCACATGTTGTACCACTTGTGTCTTGCCGTGGCCACCGCCAACGTCGGATCGGTCCGGCCAGGATGACGGTTGTATGCGGCTTCCGCTGCCCTCTCTGTCCACCTCGTCAGCACTCGCTGCTGAAGTCACCCGGTCTCCAACGCAGCGAAGGCGTCGATGCCGCCCTCGTAGCGGCGGAGTACCTCCAAGCGCAGCGGGGCATGCTCCGGTTCGGTGATCGCGGGATCGGTGTCCAGGATCCGCTTGGCGAGGTCACGGGTCGTGCTCACAAGATCGATGTCCTCCTGGATCCGCGCCAACTTGAGATCGGGCAGCCCGGACTGGATGCGGCCGAACAGCTGCCCGGCGCCACGGATCCGCAGGTCCGTCTCAGCGAGGACGAACCCGTCGGTCGTATCAGCGATCGCGGCGAGGCGCTCCTCGGCGTCGCGCTGCAGCTCGGAGGTCCACCCAGCGAACAGCACGCAGAAGCTCCGGCCGCCTCCCCGACCGACCCGGCCCCGCAGCTGGTGCAGTTGGCTGATGCCGAAGCGCTCCGCGTCCTCGATGATCATGATCGTCGCCTCCGGTACGTCGACACCGACCTCGATCACCGTGGTGGAGACGAGTACCTGGGCCTCACCGGACCGGAACGCCGCCATGGCTGCCTCCTTCCGGCTAGCCGGGAGCCGGCCATGCACCAGCGCCACCTCGAGGTCGGGGAAGACCTCCTCCGACAACCGATGGTGCTCCTCGACCGCTCCCCGGCCGGGGATCGCCTCGCTCTCCTCGACGAACGGACAGACCACGTAGGCGCGCCGGCCCTCGGCCGCCTCGCGACGCACGAACTCCTCCAACCGTCCTCTACGCTCGGCCTCGTGCGGAGTGATGAGCTGGGTCGTGATGGGTTCACGACCGGGTGGCAGCTCGTCGAGGACCGTGACGTCGAGGTCGCCATACAACGTCAGCGCCAGGGAGCGTGGGATCGGTGTGGCCGTCATGACCAGCACGTCCGGTGTGGCAGCGGGTCCATCGCCGGCGTCCGCGGTCTTCTCCTTGAGCCGGACCCGCTGCGAGACGCCGAACCGGTGCTGCTCGTCGATCACAACGACCCCAAGGTCGGCGAACCGCACGCCTTCCTCCAGCAACGCATGGGTCCCGACGATCAGGTCGAGTTCGCCGGTGAGCAGCTCAGACAGGATCCTCCGCCGCTCGGAGGTGGTGGTGGACGAGGTCAGTGCCGCGACCCGGAGACCGTCCAGCACGTTGACACCGAGCGGTGCCAGCAGCTCGGTCAACGTGCGATGGTGCTGCTCGGCGAGCACCTCGGTCGGCACCATCAGGGCTGCCTGGCGACCCCGGTCCACCGCGGCGAGCATGGCCCACACCGCGACCAGGGTCTTCCCGGAGCCGACGTCGCCCTGCAGCAGCCGGTGCATGGGGCGCGGCGCGCCGAGGTCCTCCCCCAGTGCCACGATGGCACGCTCCTGCGCCCCGGTCGGGGAGAACGGCAAGGCATCGAGGAACCGGCGGGCCCATCCGTTCGAGGTCGGAGCGTTGTCGAGGCCGACCGTGTCCGCCTCCAGCTGCTGCCGACGCCACTGCAGCCCGAGCTGGAGCGTGAAGAGCTCGTCGAAGGCGAGTCGACGCCGGGCGGTCCGGTGGTCCTGCCGATCCTCGGGCAGATGGATCGCCCGCATCGCCGCATCGAAGGACCGCAGGCCGTGCTCATCGCGGATCGCGGCCGGCAACCAGTCCTCCAGCGGTGGCAGCGCCTCGAGCGCCGCTTCGATCAGCTCGTTGAGCTTGAAACTCGGCAGGCCCTCGGTCGCCGGGTAGACGGCGAGGAGCCGCTGGTGGTCGAGCCGCTCGGCCGCGGAGGCGGCATCTGCCCCGCTGCCGACCTTGCCGAGGACCTGCACGTCCGGGCTGGCCAACTGGAGCTCGCGACGGAAGCGCTTCACGGTCCCGCTGAACGCGGCGACCGTGCCCGGGGGCAGCGCTGATGCCCGCCAGCGCTGGTTGAAGAAGGTGACCGAGAACACGGCGCCACTGGCCTGCCGAACGCGGGCTTCGGCCAGGTCGAGCGACCGGGAGCGCTTCCCGCGGGCCGGGACACGGCGCATGGACCACTCCAGAACCTCGCCGAGCAGGGTCGCCGGCTCACCCTCGACGACGTCGGTGAGGTCGAGTACCTCGCCGGCATCGTGGTAGCGGCGCGGGTAGTGCTCCAACAGGTCGCGGACCGTGCTGATCTCGAAGGCGTCCTGAAGTCGGCCGGCGAGCTTGGCGCCGACTCCGGGCAGCGCGGTCACGGGGTCGTCGAGCGTGAGGCTCACGCGACACCGACCCAACAACGTGCCGGCGCGACACCGGCATCGATGACCTCCAGCTCCGCGTCGGGAGCCAACCTCCGGAGCAGTGCGACCGTCGCATCCCGCTCCTCGGTCGATGCCGCGGCCCCGTGGAGGAGTGTGACGACCTCGGCGTCACCGACCTCGAGCGCCTCGCAGACCGCGCGCAGGGCGGCGATGGGATCGGAAGCCGCAGCCACCAGCGTTCCGTCCGCCAGTCCCAACGGCTGCCCGGCCGTGACCGGGCCGAGGGGGGTCGCGGCATCGCGGGTCGCTTCGACCACCTCCCCGCTGCGCACCGCAGCTGCGGCCTCCGAGACCTCCTCGCACACCCGATCCGGGTCGGCCTCCGGTTCCAGCACCGCCAGTGCCGCGAGCACCGACGGTGGCGAGGTGGCCGCCTCCACCACGATGCCCTCGACATCGTGCTCGGCGACCACGATGGCCAAGGCGGAACGCGCGGCGGCCAGCGCATTGCGGTGGCCCGGCAGCATCAGGACACGTCTCGCCCCCGTCGCCACCGTCGCCTCGACGAGGTCCGCGACCGACGGGAGCGAACCAGAGGTCCCATCGACCACCGTGGCACCGAGCGATCGCGCGAGGGCGACCACACCGACGCCGTGCAACACCGCGACGGCCGCGGTACCGGTGACGGACCGGGCTGCGGCGGGGCGCGTCCGACCGGGAGAGGAGCCGGGTGCGGTCACCGCGGCGGTCGCGGATCGCTCGAGCCGAGCGGCGTCCCGCTCTGCGACCTCGTCGCCGAGGTGGACGACCTCGATGGCGGACGGTCGTCCGTGCGCCAGGCCGGCCTCGATCGCCGGGCCGATGCGGTCGGTGTGGACGTGGACGTTCAGGAGCCCACCGGCGGCGACCACCACGACAGACTCCCCGAGCTGCTCGAGGGCGACCCGGAGCGGTGGGGCCGACGCATCCGGCGCATCGAGGAGGTACTGCACCTCGTAGGGGTGTCCCAGTGATCCGTGGCAGACGTGCCCGGCCGTGTGGGTGACGATCTCCCGCGGCGGGTCGACGGCGACGGGAGGGTCCTCACCGGTGAGGTGGCCATGGACGGCGGCGAGCAGGACCTCGAAGCCACGGGCGCCGGCGTCCACCACGCCGGCCTCGCGGAGGACGTCGAGTTGCTCCCGGCTGTGCTCGACCGCCAGGGCCGTGGCCGCACAGGCGGCTGCCGAGGTCGTCACCAGGTCCTCTCCCGCCGCGACCGCAGCCGCAGCGGCGTCGGCAGCGGCGGCGATCGCCGTCAGGATGGTGCCCTCCACCGGCTCCGCGACCGCTTCGTAGGCCAGGTCGCGGGCATGGGTCAGCGCCTGGGCGTAGAGGGTGGCGTCGACCTCCCGTTCCCCGACGGTGACCTCCACGACGGCACGCACCACCTGGCTGATGATCACCCCGGAGTTGCCTCGGGCCCCGCGCACCGCCCCGCGGATGACCTCGCGGGCGAGCTCCAAGCGCTCCGGACGCGGCTCGATGCTCCGAGCCGCCTGCAGCGCGTCCCGGCCAGCACGAACCGTCAGCGTCATGTTCGTACCGGTGTCACCGTCGGGAACGGGGAACACGTTGAGGTCATCGATGGCGTCGCGACGGGCTTGCAGAGCCGCGTGGACACGATCGAAGAGCGCGGGGAGCTCCCGCGCTGCGAGGGGGGTCGCGACCTGCTCCACCACCGGTTGGTGCTCCCATCCACCTCGGGCCGTCCCGAGACTACCGTTGGCCCGTGACCGATCCGCTGGTGGCCGTCGGCTCCGGCTGGTACCGTTCCCTCGCCTGCGAGGCGGCACTGCCTGACCTCGCCTGTTCACCCGTCGTGCCCGCGCCGCGCTACACGCGTCGGACCTCCACGCGCGCGCCGCACCCCCTGGAAGGCACCCCGATGGCGTCCATCTGCCAGCTCTGCGACAAGAAGCCGTGGTACGGCAAGCAGGTCTCCCACTCGCACCGGCGCTCCAGCAAGCGCTGGAACCCGAACATCCAGCGGGTGAAGGCCTACGTCGATGGCCGTACCGTCCGCCTGGACGTGTGCACCTCCTGTATCAAGGCCGGCAAGGTCACTCGCCCCCCGGTCAAGGCCTGACCGGAGCACCGTCGGTGGCGTGCCGCCGACGTCCTGCGCGCCCCGCGTCCGCGGGGCGCGTCGTCGTGCGCACAGGAACGCCCAGCTGATCGACCGCCCAGACCTCTCCCCCGCCGTGTAGCGTCCGACGTGGGAGTCCCTGGGAGGTGTGCGGTGGTATCGGCCTACATCCTGGTCCAGACCGAGCTCGGCGCGGCCGCTTCGGTCGCTGAGGCCGCCGCCGCGTTGCCCGGCGTCTCGACGGCCGACGACGTGACCGGCCCCTACGACGTGATCGTCAAGGCGAGTGCGGACAACGTCGACGAGCTGGGCCGCATGGTGGTCTCCGCGGTGCAGACCATCCCGGGTATCACCCGCACGTTGACGTGCCCGATCGTGAACCTGTGAGCAGGCGGCCTCACCTGCTGACGCGGACCGATCGGTAACCACGGACCTGGAGCTCCTCGATGCTCGTGGGCGCCAGCACGGCCGTCACGGTGTCCACGATCGTCACCGGGTCCACCACCCGGAAGTCGATCACCCACCGGTCGATGACCGTGACGTCCACGGGACCAGCATCGCGATAGACATGGTGGATGGCACCGGATGGGTACGGCCGACCCGGAACCTCGTAGGTCACCGCGTCCGAACCATCGCCCCAGTCGACGCTCGTCGTCCCACGGGCGGCGACCTCCACGGTGTAGGTGAACGGCCCCACCTCGACGATCTCGGTCTGGTCGTAGCGGAGGTCGTGGCCCGGACCGGTATCCAGGTAGGCGTCGAGTCCGGTGAGTGCGAAGCCCGGTGCGATCCATGGTTCGGGCCGGGGAAGCTGGCCGGTGACGGCGGTGCGGACCGCGTCCCTGAGGACCACCGCGGGCACGGCAGCGGCCGCGCCGCCCGGGCAGTCCACGTCGATCTCCACGCCGGGGAACTCATGGCTGTAGAGCGAGTCGAACAACCACAGGTACTCGTTCCGACCCTCCTGCCGGAGCAAGGCGGCTTCTTCATCGGTCTCCGCAGCGACGTAGTGCCACCCGCGGCAGACCCCCAGGTTGATGTCGGGGTCGCCAGCGGACCAGATGGGTTGCGCGACCCAGGTCACCTGCGACACGGCCGTTCCCGTGGCGATGTCCAGAGCTCCGGCGTCGACCTCGGCCGGGCTGCGGAGTTCGTTCTCGAGCCCGCCTTCGGAGTCGGCACCACCCCCTTCCCAGTCGCTCGACAAGGCCAGCGCCGCCCCACCGACGAGGCCCAGTACCAGGACGACCGCACCGACCGCCAGCAGACGCCTCGTCACAGGGCCGCCTCCTCGCAGGGCAGGTCCAGGACCCCCGCGTAGTCCAGATCCGGCCACTGCTCCTCCGGGACCGGGACACGCGGATCTCCGACGGTCAGCGACTCCAGCTCATGCATGCGCCATGGCGTGGGGTTGTGACTGACGTGCTCCGCTCGCTGCTCCGGATCCATCGCGGCGAGCACGACCACCATCCGCTCATCGTCGGGATAGGGCACCACGGCGGTGCCGGAGACATCCAGATGACCGATCGCCACGACGCACGCCGGATCGCTGGCCAGTACCTGCGCGCTGTCCCACTGGACACCGGTCCGCGCATCGTCCTTCAGGAACGCTTCGCGTGGCCCCTCGTCGGTGGCCCGCCGCTGCGACGCGTTCACGATGTACATCAACCTCGGCCCGGAGTGGACGGCGCGGATCCGGGCGATGTCCTCCTCGGTGAGCCCCTCGGCCAGGTCGCTGGCGAGGACGTCGTCGAGGACGTCGTTGGAGACCGCGAGCAACGCGGCCATGACCCGATCCACGTACTCGACATCCACGTCGGCCGGGTCGGCCAGGGCGAAAGGATCCTCCGGCGGCGCCTGGTTCATCATCGCCGGGGCGTCCTCGAACGCACGGACGGGATCGTCCGAGCCCTCGGGCTCGTCCACCTCGTCGTCCGGGGACACCGCGCCCGCCGCGATCGGTTCGATCTCAGCCGCCGTGACCGAGAGATCCCCGCCACTGCACGCCACGAGCAGACCCAAGGTGGCCAACGACAGGTACCGCACCACCGACATCCGCATCGACCACCCGATCACCCGTTGAGCGCACGGACGATACCGAGGTGCATCGAGGTATAACGAACACGGTCCACAGGATGGGCGCGGCGCGCGCGCTCCGTGGGTGACTAGCTACGCGCTGTGGTCAACAGCCGATCGATCAATCCCGGGTAATCCAGCCCCTCAGCGGCCCACAGACGGGGGAACATCGACGCCGGCGTGAACCCCGGGATCGTGTTGATCTCGTTGACGACCAGTTCCCCGCCCGCGGTCAGGAAGAGATCGACGCGGGCCAGCCCCCGACTGCCGATGGCCCGGTAGGCGCGGCGTGCGAACGCCATGCACCGCTGGGCCACCTCGTCGGAGACCTCGGCCGGGATGCGCAGGTCCGAGGCGTCGAGGTACTTGGCTTCGAAATCGTAGAACTCGTGTGAGGGCACCACCTCACCGGGGCGGGTCACCTCGAGGTCGACGTCACCGAGCACGCCGACCTCCAACTCCCGGGCTCCCTCGAGCCCCTCCTCGACCACCACCATGTCGTCGTGGTCCAGCGCTTCGGCCATCGCCGCATCCAGCGCGCCGACCGCGGACACCTTGGAGATCCCGACCGAGGAACCCTGTCGAGCCGGCTTCACGAACCACGGCAGCGCGAGCCGATCGAGGAGTTCGGTGCGCACGGCATCGGCCTCCGTGATCCAGCGGCTGCGGTGCACCGTCCGGTACCGGGTCTGCGGCAGGCCCTGCGCCGCGAACGCCGCCTTCATCGCGCCCTTGTCGATCCCGATCGATGATGCGGTCACGTCAGCGCCGACGAACGGCACACCGACGGTGGCCAGCATCCCCTGCACGGTGCCGTCCTCGCCCCACGGTCCATGGAGGACCGGGAAGGCGACGTCGATGGTCCCGAGCGAGTCCAGCCGACCACCGTCGTCGTCCAGGGTCACGAGCTGTGGTCCACGGCGGGTCCCGACGAGCGCGGCCGTCTGTCCTTCAGGGTCGACCTCGGGCAGCTGTCGCGGACCGGCCGGAGGGGGCACCCCGTCGGTCAGCGTCCAACGGCCGTCACGGGCGATACCGACGGTGAGGACCTCGTAGCGGTCACGGTCGATCGCCGCGAGCACCGAGGTGGCGGACAGGCACGACACCTCGTGCTCGGCCGACCGGCCGCCGAACAGGACCAGTACGCGCGTCACGATCACCCTCCCCTGACATCGCGTGCCGCTTCGAGTCCTCGGTCGACATCGGCCAGCAGATCCTCCACGTCCTCGATGCCCACGGCGAGGCGTATCGTCCCCGAGCCGAGGCCGGCGCGAGCGAGCGCGACGTCATCGAGCTGGCGATGGCTGGTCGAGGCGGGGTGCAGCACCAGTGAGTGGGTCCCACCGAGGGAGGACGCCCGGGCGAACACCTGGCAGGCGTCCGCGAACGCCCCGGCCGCCGCGCGCGACGGCAGGTCGAACGAGAGCAGCGCGCCGAAACCACGACCCCCGAACAGCCCGTCGGCCAGCGCGTGCTGCGGATGATCTGCCAGGCCCGGATAGCGCACCACCTCGACGTCGGAGGAGGCGGCCAGGGCCGCGGCCAGGCGCGCGGCGTTGGCGCTGGCAGCACCGACCCTGAGCGCCAGGGTCTGTGCACCGCGGAGGACGAGCCAGGCCTCGAACGGGCCGAGGGAGGCGCCGAGCTCGTAGGCGTGCCGTCGCACGTCGTCGACCAGTCGACGCTTTCCCGCGACGACACCGGCCACGACGTCACCGTGGCCGCCGAGGAACTTCGTCGCCGACTCGACGACCGCCGTCGCTCCCTGCTCCAGAGGTCGGCAGAGGTAGGGCGAGGCGAACGTGTTGTCCACGACCAGGGAGACACCTCGCTCCCGACACCGGGCCGCGATACCCGGGAGGTCGGTGACCACGGTGGAGGGGTTGGCCACCGTCTCCACGTGGACGACGGTGTGCTCCTCATCGAGTGCTGCATCGAGGTCGGCGACGCTGGCCAGTGGCGCATGATCCACACGCCAGCCGGCATCCCGCTCACAGCGGCGGAGCAGCGCCCAGGTCCCACCGTAGATCGACTCGGTGGCCAGGATGCGGCCCGTGCCCCGGAGCACCTCCAGCGTCGCGTGGATGGCGGCGGTCCCCGATGCGAGCGACCAGGCAGCCTCGGCTTCATGCAGCGAGGCGACCAGCGCGTGCAGCGTGGTCGCGGTCGGGTTGTCGTAGCGGCCATAGACGTAGCCGTCGCGCTGATCGGTGAGGAGCTCGCCGAGATCGTCCGAGCGAGCAGCCGCCCACGTCGACGACAACCAGATCGGCGCGGAGACCGGCTGCTGGGACACGTCGGGGAGCTGGGTGGCGGCCCGAACCGAACGCGTGCTGAACCCACCGGTGAGGCGGGGCAGGGTCGGTTCCACGAGGGCTCCCGGGCACGGTGACGGATCGCGGTGAGCTTAGTGGCGTCGACCTGTGCGTCAGGGAGCGCTCGCCGTCCGGGAAGGCATGGTCCGCATCACGCCATCGGGGCGGGGGAACCAGGAGCAGACCGGAGCGGTGTCGGCGCGACTGCCATAGACGAGGACCGCGAGCATGGTGCCGTAGATCGGCAGATGGCCGATCAGCTCGGTCGCCCCGAGGAAGTACAGGGTCGCGTTGAAGGGGATCCCGGCCGCGATCACCACGAGCTGCGGCATCGCACCGGAGATCAGGAGGAGACCGAACAGGATCTCCACCCCCGCAGCGACCTGGAGGAACACCACGTCGCTGACCTCGAACCCGAGGCCTTCCCCGAGCAACCCCAGCACGTTGAACGCCGGATAGCGATCGAGGAACTCGAGCGACATCGCGGGACGGGCGAGCTTCTCCGTGTAGGCGAGGATGATGAGCGCCGCCCCGGTGAGCAACCGCAGGCCGAACAGTGCCGGCCGGACCCGTTCAGGGTCGATCGTGATCCGCCCGCCGGGCTGCGCGTCATCGGGAGGCAGCAACGCCAGGAACAGCCCGATCGCGAGCAGATCCGCGCGCTCGAGGATCGGGACGACGCCGTAGCTGAGCATCCCCAGCGGCCCGGCGACCACCAGCAACCAGGCAGCCGGGCGGACGCGCCAGCCGGCGATCAGCCAGACACCCACGATGCCCTCGAGGATCCCGAGGGCGATCCCCCATCCGGTCTCCGGGAGCGCCAGCGTCGGTACGAGGAACTCGAGCCGGGCCGCGAGGGAGAGCAGCGACACGCCTGCATGGACCGCGAGGAGGCGTGGGATCCACGGGCCGAGCCGCCCCAGCGGACGCAGGAGGGCGAGTTCGGGCCGGGGCAGGAACCGCGCCAGCGCACGCCATGCGACCGCGCCGAGGATGGCCACACCCAGCGCGAGCAGGGACAGCGATTCGGCGGCGAACGACCAGTCGTAGGAGCGCTGGGTATCGGTGAACCACTGGGCGTGGCTGAGCAACGACATGAGCCCTCCGTACGGGCGTTGGTGATGGTGATCGTCATCCCTGATCCGGAGCCAAGGGGTGCCCTGTCCCGGTGACCCGGCGCCAGGTCAGCGGGGGCTCAGCCGCGCAGGCGAGCCGCCACCTCGGCGAGGATCGCCTCGACGAGCTCCTCGGTCGTCGCCCCGGTCGTATCGAGAACCAGATCGGGACGGACCACAGCACGGTTGGCAGCCAACTGCGCGACCGCCAGGCCGGGCTCCTCGACGCCGGCCTCGAACTCGCGGCCTTCGAGCACGTCGGGGTCGCAGACCAGGCCCACATGCACCGTCTCGAGCCCTTCCATCACCGTGTCGAGATCGGCGACGGTGGCGTGGTCGAACAGCGTGTGGTCGATCGCCACGTCCATCCCCGCTCGTGCCCAGGTGGCCGCCGCCCGATGCATCCCCGCCACCAGCTCCCGGCCCAGCGGACCCCAACTCACGTGGCGCTGGCCACCACCGATCGTCGGGGCGTGGGGCAGGACGAGCTCCGCCCACCGGCCGACCCCGGGCCCGAACGCTCTGAGCACGGCGTCCAGTCCGACCTCGAGCAGCGGACCCGAGCGCACCTGCGGCCAGGCTCGCTGGAGGCCCTGCAGGGTCGTCGTCCGACCGACCATCGTCGGACCATCGAGCACCACCACCATCCCCGTACTGTGCACCCGCTCATCACCTCCACGCCCTCTGGGCGCCTCAGAGCCCGTAGATCTCAGGCTTCGCTTCCCGCGTCAGCAACAGTTCCACGAGTTCGTGCGGGTCGTGACCAGCATGACAGACGGCCACGACACCCTGCGTCAGGGGCATCTCGACGCCGACCCGCTCGGCGAGTCCGAGCAGCGCCTGGCTGGATCGCACCCCCTCGGCGACCATGTTCATCGACGCGATGATGTCATCCAACGCCTCCCCACGGCCGAGCCGCTCCCCCACCGTCCGGTTGCGTGACTGTGGTGAGGTGCAGGTCGCCGCGAGGTCACCGACGCCCGCGAGGCCCGCGAACGTCAACGCCTGCCCGCCGAGCGCGACGCCGAGCCGGGTCATCTCCGCGAGACCACGCGTCAGCACGGCCGCCTTCGTGTTGTCGCCGAAGCCCATCCCGTGGGCCATGCCGGCAGCCAGCGCGATCACGTTCTTGACCGCCCCGGCGACCTCGACCCCGATCCGGTCCTCGTTCGTGTAGACGCGGAAGTAGGGTGCCATGACCGCGGCCTGGACCTGCTCCGCACGCGCGACGTTCGGGCTCGCGGCGACCGTGGCCGCCGGCAGCCGCTCGGCGCACTCCCGGGCGAGGTTCGGTCCGCTGACGACCACGACGCGGTCCGGGTCGCAGTCCAGTGCGTCGGCGATGAGCTGGCTACCGAAACGCATCGACGCGACATCGACACCCTTGAGCAGGCTCACCAGCGTCGCCTCGGTCGGGATGTGCTGCCCCCAGGCGCGCAGCTGTTCCTCGATCCCGACCGAGGGGACCGCCAGGACGACGACCGCCGCGCCCGCGAGTGCGGCGGCAGGATCGCTCGTCGCTCCCAACGCGGCAGGGAGCGAGATACCGGGGAGGTAGCCCGTGTTGGTGTGATGCTCGGTGATCTCCGCCGCGACCTCCGCCCGCCGCGACCAGACGGTCACCTGCTCGCCCGCGTCGACCGACATCGCTCCGAAGGCCGTGCCCCACGAACCGGCCCCCATGACGGCGACCTGCCCCACATGCATCCCTTCCCGCTGCTCCCCTGCCGCTGGCAGGATGCCCCGACCCTACTGCCCACCGCTGCCCCAGCGACAGCAACAGGCGCAGAGCCGGCCCCGGCCCTCTGCGTCACACCGTGTCCCAGTAGGCTGGCCGTATGGATCATCTGACCACCCTCGTGCCCCTGCGCGAGGTCGGCATCGGCAAGACCCGTCTGTCCGCCGTGCTCGACCGCTCTGAGCGCGCCGCGCTGGCTACCGCCATGCTGCGTGATGTGGCGACGACGCTCGCCGCTGCCGGCCTCGACGATGTCGTCGTCGTGGCGGGCGGCCCCGCCAGTGCTGCGGTCGCCGCTGACCTCGGCCTGGCGGTGAGCCTCGACCCCCCGGAGGTCGTACACCTCGACGCGGCCCTGGCCGCAGCTACCAGACGGCTACCGGACGACCGCGCGGTGCTCGTCGTCGCCGCTGACCTCCCGCGGCTGCGCCCGTCCGACATCCGTGCCGTGCTCGACGAGGACGCCGAGGTGGTCATCGGCCCGACGGCAGCCGGAGGCACCGGAGCACTCCTGCGGCGCCCACACGGTGCGATCCCGACGGCCTTCGGCCCCCGCTCGGCCAGCAGGCACCGGGAGCTGGCCCGGGCAGCCGGCTGCCGCGTCGCCACGGTGGATCGCGATGGCATCCACCACGACGTCGACACCTTCACCGATCTCGCCGCGCTGCACGAGGTCGAGCTCGGTGCCCACACGGCCGAGGTGCTCCCACGGTTGCTGGGTCGACAACGGGCCGGCTGACCCCGCTGCGGTCAGTCCTGGTCGCGCTCGGCCTTGCGGAGCCTGCGGGCCCTCGCCGTCTGCCAGTGGAGGAGCGCGCCGACCACGGCGCCGGTGACGAAGGAGACGACCAGGAGCACGATGAGCGGTACACCGCCGCTGGTCTCGCCGCTCCCGGTGGTGCTCACCTGTGACGCGCCGAACACCCACGAGAAGTCGACGGGTTGGCTGTTGGCCACCGCGAACACCCCGAAGAGGACCAGCAGGACGACGACGACGATCCGGCCGATCTGCTGGGTGAGGGGTGTCGCCTTCGGCTGGACCGCCTCCGGACCGGACGCCCGCTCCTCCCCCGCTTCGCCCCCCTCCGGGCGATCGTTCGGGTCCTCACCTGGCGTGGTCGTCATGGTGGCTCCTGACGTGACGCGGGGATGTGGGGTTGCGCAGCTATCCTGCCCTACCCGCACACCGGTAGCGAGGAGCAGCGATGCCGCAGGGCACGATCAAGGCGTTCGACGCCGCCGCCAGTACGGGTTCCCTGCTCGACGACGGTCTCAAGGAGTACGCCTTCGACCGGGAGGCGTTCGTCGCTTCGGGGTTGCGAGAGCTCAGGATCGGACAGCGGGTCCGCTTCGAGTTCGAGGGCGACGCCGACGACCCTCGCATCACCCAGCTCAACATCGTCAGCCTCTGAGCTACGCAGCGGCCTCAGGCCACGTGCGCGGGCAGTGCATCCAGGACCGCAGCGGTCCTCGCGAACAGCCCCTGGCCATGGTCGAGGCCCTGGTCGTCCGCCCAGGATCGGGTCTCTTCGAGCACCTCGCGGAGACGCCCCATCAGCTCCGGAGCGGTGCCGGTGTGCTCGGCGAGGACGGCGCTGACGACCTTGTCCGGATCCATCTCGACGAGCTCACGGATCAGCCGGTCCGGGTCCGGCTCGTCGCGCCAGGCCAGAGCGCAGGCTGCCGTGAAATCGGCTGAGTCGAAGTCGGCGTCGCTGGCGATCACCGCCAGGTGCATGAGCGCCTTGGCGGACAGGCGGTCCTCGTCGGCGATCGCGTCGACCACCGCGGCGTACTCCCCCAGCTGCTCGGCCGTGACCACCGGTGCGTGCAGTTGGATCCGCTTCGCCCGCACGGGCACGTTCTGGTGGACCTCCAGGTCGTCGGGTAGATCGCCGTCGCCGAGCCAGGCAGCCAGCGGGCGGGCGGTGTCCCAGTAGTGGGAGGCATCGCCGTCCTCGCGCACGGAGGCACGGTTGGCCAGGGTCCGTGCGGGATCGACGGAGTAGCTGACGCGGCCGCCACCGAGCTCCTCGACCCGACGCAGCGCGTGCTCGAGCGAGGTCCAGGCCGAGACGCGCTTGCCCTTCGCGAAGGTGCCCGGGGCAGCCAGGTCGAACGGACCGGGCGGTCCGTAGAGCCCGGAGAGGTCGGCCCTGGTCCGCAGGCCGTCCTCCTCGATCAGGGGCAGGCGCTTCGGCACGGTGAGGTGATGGACGGTCACACGGGCCACGGGGACCTCCGGTTCGGTGCGCAGCGGCGGCGCGACGGTCTGCTCGCAGAGGCGAAAGGGTAGTGGCCGTACGCTCGGTGGGTGCTCGCCGACCTCGCCGCCGCGCCACCCGGGCCACCGCTCCCGGCGCTACGCGTGCGCCCGCCGGGACCAGAAGACCTGCACGCGGTCGCTGCCCTGCTGACCACAGCCGGGCAGGCCCGGAACGCGAGCCGTGTCCTGCGTACCGAGGACCTGCGCATCCGGTGGCTGATGCTGGAAGACCCCAGGGACGCGGTCGTGCTCGAGCTCCCCGGCTCACCGCCGACCATCATCGCCTACGCGAGCGCCCCGATCGATGTCGACCCGGCCACCGGCGACGTGCTCGTCCACCTCGAGGGCGAGATCCATCCGGCATGGACATCCCGGAGGCTGGCGACGTTCCTGCTCGACCGGGCCGAGGCCGCCGGCAGGGGGTACGCCGCGAGCATCGGCACCACCGCTGCCGTGCCGACCGTGCGCATCCGTACCCCACTGGTCGACGGCGGCCTATCGGCACGTGCCTGGTTCGATGCCCGTGGCTTCGTCACGGTCCGGCACCTGTTGGAGCTCCGATTGGACCTCCACGCCCCGCCCCCGGCACCCCGCTGGCCGGACGGGGTGACGGTCCGCACCTACCGACCGGGCCGGGACGACGACGTGCTGTGGCGTACCCACCAGGCCGCCTTCGCCGACGTCGCGACCCACCTACCGATCGCACGGGAGGACTACCTCGACGACCGGATCCGGCACGACGAACGCTTCGATCCGGGGCTCGTCCTCCTCGCCGAGCACACCGACGCGGCCGACAGAACACCTCCGGTGGTCGTCGGTGTCGCCGTGTGCCGCTCCGGCACCGAGGTGGCCGCCGAGGACGGGTTGGTCCGCGACCTCGGCGTGGTCCCGGGATGGCGCCGACGCGGTATCGCCATGGCCCTGCTGCGCGCAGCCTTCGCGGCGTTCCGGGCACGGGGCCTGACGGGAGTCGCGCTCGAGGTCGACGACGTCACGCTCGACGGCGCCGTCGCGCTCTACCGGCGGGCGGGGATGCGCATCACCCACCGCACCGACGTGCTCGAGCGGGTCAGCGCGGCGGCAAGCCGGCCACCGGGGTGAGCAGGTCGACCCCGGCCTCCGGATCGGCGGCGTCGGCCGCCTCGACCTCGTCACGCCGGATCCCGAGCAGGAACAGTACGGCGTCGAGGTAGGGGACGCTCACCGCGGTGTCCGCCTGTTCTCGGACGACCGGCCGAGCGTTGAAGGCGATCCCGAGGCCGGCCGCCGCCAACATGTCGAGGTCGTTGGCACCGTCCCCGACGGCGACCGTCTGCTCGAGGGGTACGTGTTCGGCCGCCGCGATCCGTTCGAGGACGGCGGCCTTGCCGGCGCGGTCGATCACCTCGCCGAGAAGCCTGCCGGTGATGACCCCGTCGACGACCTCGAGCTCGTTCGCCACCGCGTGGTCGATCCCGAGCTCGGTCGCGAGCCGGTCGGTGATGGCCGTGAAACCACCCGAGACGATCGCCACCGTGTAGCCGAGACGTTTGAGCGTGCGTACGAACGTGCGGGCACCCGGCGTCAGCCGCACGGCATCACCGACCTCGTCGAGGACGCTGGCCGGTGTACCCGCCAGGCGCGAGACCCGTTCGCGCAGGGACGCTTCGAAGTCGAGCTCTCCTCCCATCGCACGGTCCGTGATCGCCGCGACCTCGTCGCCGCAGCCGGCATGGGCCGCCAGCAGCTCGATCGCCTCGTCCTGGATCAACGTCGAATCGACATCCAGGACCACGAGGCGTTTGGCGCGACGCTCCAGGTTCTGGCGTTGCAGCGACACGTCCACCCGGTGCTCGCGCGACGCGTCGACGAGCTTGGAGCGCATCGCGTCCACATCCCCATCCAACACGGTGAACTCGAACGCGACCACCGGGTAGCGGGCCAGCCGCACGATGCGGTCGATGTTGCCACCACCGGCCGCGATGGCGCCGGTGACCGCACGCAGCGAGCCCGGACTGAGTCGCTGGCCGATGACGGTGACGATCGACCGCACCGTCGGGCCGAGCGGCTCCACGGCCTCCACCACCTCGAAGTCGAGCTGCAGCCCCTGCTCCCAAGCGTGGAAGAGGAGTTCCTTCAGGACGTCGTCGGACCCGCCGAGGCCGATCGACAGATCGAGCGTGAGCCGGCCACGGACCACGACCTGCTCCATGTCGAAGAGGTCGGCACCGGCGTCCTCGAGTACGGCGAGCAGCCCGGCGGTGATCCCCGGGCGGTCGCTGCCGGTGCACCGCACCAGGATCGTCCGCGTGTGCTCGTCCATGCCGGCCAGCGTAGCGGCGGGCCCTGACCGTCCCGCCGGCCTACGCTCACGCGTCATGGTCACCTCCAACCCCGCCTTCCGAGAGCTCGGCGGCTACCCGCTGGCACGCCTGCAGGACCTGGCGAACCAGCTCCGTGCCGACGGCGTCCCCCTCCACGACCTGTCGATCGGGGATCCCGATGAGCCCACGCCGAAGCTGATCCGGGATGCCCTCGTGGGGGCGGTCGGACCGGTCAGCCGCTACCCCACCGCCGCCGGGCAGCCTGCGCTGCGTCGTGCGATCGCCGGTTGGCTCCAGCGACGGCACGGCGTCGCGGTCGACCCCGACGCCCACGTGCTGCCCAGCGCCGGGAGCAAGGAGGCGATCTTCCACCTCCCGCTGGCGGTCCTCGACCCGAACGGACCACGCCGGCACGTGCTGTGGGGCGATCCGGGCTATCCGGTCTACGGACGGGGGGCGCTGTTCGCCGGCGGTCTCTCCGACCCGGTCACCCTGAGCCCCGAGAACGGGTGGCGGCTGTCGCTCTCCGAGCTGCCGGAGGAGCGGCTCGAGCGAGCCTGCATCGTCTGGATCAACTACCCGCACAACCCCACGGGAGCCTCCGCGGACCTCGGTTGGTACCGCGAACAGGTGACCATCGCCCGGGAGTACGACCTGCTCCTGGCCTCCGACGAGTGCTATCAGGAGATCTGGTTCGATGGACCGGCGCCGTCGGTGCTCGAAGCCTGCGACGGCGACCTCACCGGCGTCCTGGCCTTCGTCTCCCTGTCGAAGCGCTCGGGGATGACCGGCTACCGGGCCGGTGGGATCGTGGGTGACCCGGAGCTCATCCAGCGCCTGCGGCTCCTCCGGCCCAACGTGGGCACCGCGTCGCCGGACTTCGTCCAGGTGGCCGCGATCGCGGCCTGGAACGACCAGGAGCACGTCGAGGAACGTCGGGCGATCTTCGCCGCCAAGCGGGAGGTGATCCTCCCCTTCCTCGCCGAGGCGGACATCGAGGTGTCCGGCTCCGATGCCACCTTCTACGTGTGGTTCCGTGCCCCGGGTGGAGACGACGCCGCCTACGCGGAAGCACTGCTCGGTGAACGCATCGTGGCGACGCCCGGACGTGCCTTCGGTCCTGGCGGTGCGGGCTGGCTCCGCCTCGCGTTGGTGCCAACCGTCGACGGCTGTCGCGCGGCCACCTCGGCGTGGTCTGCAGCCATCGCGGCCGGCCGGCTACCGGTCTGACCAGTGCAGCGCCCGCTGATCAGGGCTCGGTCGTCGCGGCATCCGCCTCGGCCCGACTTGCGGCCCGTCGTCGCTGGGCTCGCTCGACCGCTGCAGCGGCCAGTCCGCCCATGTAGACGAGCGCGAAAGCGAACAGGCCCAGCGCCAGGGCGAGCAGGGCCTGGGTGCTCTCGGGCGCACCGAGCTCCGCCGACCCGCCGACGCCGGCTTCCGACGGCCACGGCCACAGCACCCGCACGCTGCCCACCATCACGCCGATGAGGACCGCGAGCACGAGGTCGTGAGCGCGGGTGAGCAGCCAGTTGAGCAGCGTCGAGAACGCCGCCAACCCCAGCACGATCCCGCTGCCGAGGAGCAGCAGCGGACCGATCGCGCGGTCGGCGGCCGCGTCGACCACCGCCGGGTAGAGGCCCATCAGCAGCAGGAGGAACGAGCCGGACACCCCCGGCAGGATCCAGGCCGTCGCGGCGACCGCGCCACCGATGGTGAAGAGGAGGGGGTTGGGATCCTCGAGCACTCCTGGCGTGTACCCGAGCCCGTAGGCGGTCACCACCGCTGCCGCGAGCACCACGAGCAGGTGCCAGGCACGGGGCGCACGGAACCGCCGGGAGGACACCACGGCGGCGCCGAGCACCAGCCCGATGAACACCGTCGACATCTCGACGGGACGTTCCTCCAGCAGCGTGCGTAGCGGACCGACGACGCTGAACAGCACGCCCAGCATGCCGACGAGCAGCACGCCGACGAAGATGTAGTCGATCGCGAGCAGCGCCCGTAGGGCGTCCTTGGGACGGCCACGTACGAGAAGGGAGAGCGCACGAGCGCCCTGGCGGATCGCGGCGATGAGGCGCTCGTAGATCCCGGCGACGAAGGCGACGGTGCCACCGGAGAAGCCTGGCACCACCTCGGCGGCACCCATCACCCCGCCCGTGACGAACGTGCCGACGAGCGCGAGCGGACGGCGCATCGGCCGGAGCGCCTCGCTTGGCCGCTCGGTGACCACGGCCTCGATCGGGAGCTCACCGTCGGGTGGATCTCCCTCGGCCGCCGCTCCCCCGTCGGGCTCGCCGGTTCCGGCACCGTCTCCGTCGGGTTCGCTGGTACCGGCGCCGTCTCCGTCGTTCCGGTCCTGCGCCGAGTCGTCTGGCCCCGCTTCCGTGGCAGGTTCGCCGTCACGATCGTGCTCGTCGCGCGGCGCAGCGTCGTCCTCGCGGTGGGTGTCATCCTCGCCCATACGGACCTCCGGTCGCGGACAACGCTACCGCCGGGCCGCCACCATCCCGAAGCGCTGCTGGTCGAGAAGTTGCGGTCCGTCCCGCCGGTTCTCGCAGCGCATGGGGTGAGCCGGCTGCTCAAGCCGCGCTGATGGCGAGAAGCAGCGGAACGTCCCGCCGGTTCTCGCAGTGCCCGGACCTGCGGGTCCGGGCCACCCCCCGGACCGGACTCAGCCTGCGAGGATGCCGGTGAGTTGCTTCACGCTGGGGACGCGGCCGGCCACG